>JAGCWQ010000100.1 GCA_017961765.1 Paludibacteraceae bacterium
GGGAGTCCGATCATCATCTGGAGTCCGAGGTGGAATCCGTTGTCCAAAATTTGTCGGCTTGCAGATCGGATGGCCTCGCTTTTGTGGCCTCTTCCCGAAGCCAAGAGAACGTCGTCGTTGGTTGATTGCGCCCCCAGCTCGATGGTGGTGACTCCGTAACGTTTCAGCAGTTCGATCACCTCCTTGTTGATGTAGTCGGGGCGGGTAGAGAGCCGTATGCCATGGATTCTACCTTGTTGCAAGTAGGCATAAGCCTGGGCGAGGTATTGCTCCTGCAGGTTGAGCGGAATGCCCGTGAAGGAGCCTCCGAAGAAGGCCACCTCAATCTCCCGTCCGTCGTTCATGGTGGCGAGGTGGGTTTCGATGATGTGTGGAACCTCTTGCGGTTGCGGGATTTGCAGTTGCCCGCTGATTTTTGCCTGGTTGCAGAAAATACATTGATGGGGGCAAGCCAATTCAGGGATGAATATGGGTATGTTGGAGTGTTTTACAGCCATGTGTATTTACTATTTGACCATTTGCAATTTACGATTTCAGGGGCAAAAAAGGTTGCTTTTCGTCCGCTTTGTCAAAAATCCGTCTCTATGGAACAACTTGTTAATCAGAATTAAAGAAAGCCCATTTGAGCGGTTCTCCTTTCAAATGGGCTTTGTCCGTTGGATCCTCCGTGGTTTAGACGCAGAGGTTTGCGTCGAGGACGGCAGTCGTTGTTATGCCATCCACCACCACTGATTTGAGGTTGTTCTCTGCAATGTGTTGTTTGATCTCCTCGCAACCGTTCAACTCCTTATATTCGCAGTTGCCTTGGATGTATTTGAAGCGGTCGGTATAGAGGACGCACATGCTTTCGTTGTGGAGGATTGGTTTCTTCGTTTGAGGGTCCACCAACGTATAAAGTTTCTTCTCTGCCTTGAGCTTCATCCAGATCACCATGGAGAGCATGTGTCGGATGCCGGCGAAGTATTTCAAGTCGTTTTCGTTTTTCGCCTTCTCTGCTTGAGGCATGTAGCTTAAGAAGAGGACGGTCAGCATGAAGCAGTTCTCCGTCAACGTCTGTCCGTTCATGTAGGTGTTGAGGCAGTCCTCCCTTGATTGACCTTCTTTTACGAACAAGGAGTCGCACAATTCCTTCCTTCGATCCTCTGGGATGGCGAATCGATTGTTGAAATTGACGATTTGGATAGGGTTGAACCTTCTTGGGAGTTGTGGCGGCTTTTGACCGTTGGAAGCTTTCGCCTGCTCTGCCTCTTGGTTGGTGAGGTGTATCTTGACTTGGTACTCCTTAATCTCGTTCTTTTCGAGGAATTCAGCGATGTCGTAGCTTGTTCCGTCGATGTCGAAATAGCCGACGTTCATAATCTTCTTGGAGATGATGAGCGTATTGATGAGTGTGCTGAATTGGTCTTTCTTGTCCAATTTTCCGATAGGGTATATGCCGTCCAAGACCTCGTAGTCGCTACCCAAAACGAATTGTTTAGCCAGTTCGTTGGTGGAGAAGAGATAAAGTGTCAGTTTGCCGTCTCCCAAGTTACCTACGTATGGGAAACTGAAGCCTTCTATCATGTTGGCTTTGGAAACGGATAGTAATACATAGAGTTCCTCTGCCTCGATTAGTTTCTTGGCTTTCTCCCAGATATCCTCTTCTGCAACTGCAGTGGGTTGGTTTTCAGGAGTTTCGATTACCTTCCCCTCCTCGTTTGATGGAGTTGTCTCTGCCTTTGGCTCTGGGTTCGAGATTTCGTTTTCTTGGAAATTTGGTGTTTCCTCTTTTTTCTCTTCCTCTTTTCGTTCAGTCATTCCTTTCTGAACCTCTTCGTCTTTTGTCTCTTTCTTTTTGAATAGATTGCTGAAAATTCCCATTTCTTTTGTTCCTTTATAGCCTAACCGAAACGGGTTAGGATTTGTTTTTCTCATTGGAGAAATCCGTAAAAATCCAACGGATTCCCTTCGCAATTATGCTTTTTACAAAGATAAATCAATTTTTTGTTTATCCCTAAAATTCTATCCACTCTTCTCCTATTTTTTTAAGTAGGTGGGGATTTCTGTGGGGATTTTCCTTGTTGATTCGAAAAAAATGGCATGTGTATAGTTTATCTACCCCTTGTCGAATCGAAAAATCAGCAAGCCACCTCTGAAATGAAAAAGATTTGATACTTTTGTTTATCTCTTGAAAGAATATAGAACGATTGGAATATGAAGGCACTCAAAGGAAAAATAGTCGTTGTGTATTGTCTCCTGCTATTACTATTAGGTTCGTGTTGCGATTCTATGCAGTTGGCCTTGATAGAGGAGCAGTTTGGTGTGGCTTTCGATGAGGTCACCATCGATTCCCTCTCTACAAAAGAGCAGTGGAATGAATTAGGGTTGACTGACGGTGTGAAATGTGTCTCGATATATACTTCTACAGAAGATGTCCTGAAAATATACCAATCGATTTCCCAAAAAGAGGAGATGAAGCGAGGAGTTCTCCAAGATCTCCTTTTTGACGAATACGTGCATCCCTCTTATGGCAATACCGAGGTTTTCTATTGTGTGAAACAGCCTCAGAAAGATGAAACATGCTATTTGATATTAGACATAGAGCATGGAATCATCTATTATTATTTGATAATGATATGATGCTGGAGCATTGCAAAGTCTGCTGATTTTTGAAGTTGTTTGAATGGATTTTTCAAGGCCATTGAGAAGATCTTCTTTTTCGTTTTCTCCTAAAAAGTGAGGCTATAAAGGCCTTGTCTCTTCGACCCTGTTTCCTACACCTTTTTGTCTTGTTTTTTTGCTTTTCCTGCGATTTCATCGAGAAAAAAACACGCACTGATTCTCTATTACCATTATTTGAATCTTGTTTTCCAATCAATAAAAGGGAGCCAATGTAACTTCGCAACCAGTGAAAACATTTGTAATCCTTACATTTCTTATACTTTAAATTTATAGAATCATGAACACAAGAAAATGGTTATTAGCTGTATTTTGCGTAGGATCGCTCAACGCCTTCTCTCAAGGTTGGGGATTCGGAGGTAATGGCTCTTCCGGATTGAGTTCCTATACCTCTAAGAAGGATGTCAATTATGTCGGAGACGGGAAGGGCTACCACGCGATGGATATCTATTATCCGAAGGAGGAGAAAGCCTCTTATCCAGTCATCATCCATATCTATGGAAGTGCGTGGTCAAGCAACAACTCGAAAGGGTCGGCCGACTTGACCACCGTGGGTGAAGGCGCTGTGAAGGCTGGCTACATCTTTGTGGCTCCCAACCACCGTGCGAACAACGACGCTCAATGGCCTGGACAGATCAATGACATAAAAGCGGTGGTGCGCTACCTTAGGGGAAATGCCGAGTCTTTGAAGGTGGATACCTCTTTCATCGCCATCTCCGGTTTCTCCTCTGGTGGACATCTGGCAACCATGATGGGTACTTCCCGTAATGTGAGGGAGTACACGGTAGGCTCCACGACGATGGATATTGAGGGAAATCTGGGTCAATTCACAGAATTCAGTAGCAGTGTGGATGCCGTATGCGATTGGTCGGGTCCTGTCATCTTGGATAAGTTGAATTGTGGTTCGGCCATGGACTTGAATAGTTTCATCTCGCCGATGATGGGCAAGTGCTCCGCTTCCCAATGCCCGGACAGATATGCTCTGGCTACCGCAGTCACTTTCATGGATCCGAGTGATCCTCCTTACCTGCTCGTGCATGGTTCGGCAGACAATATCGTGGCTCAATGCCAGAGTCAGCTCTTCTACGAAGAGTTGCAGAAAAACAACATCGAATGTAAATATATACCTACTGGCAGCGACCACGGTGTCAATGCGGATAAGGTACCCGATATGATCGAGTTCTTTAATGCTGCAAGGGAAAAGAAAGCCTCTCTCTCCCATGGCGGTGAACATGGCGGTGAACATGGTGGCGAGCATGGAGGCGAACATGGGGGTGACACTACCGTCATTGAGGCTGGCGTATTCCCATTGAGCTACTCCGTGGAGAACACAGGTGCCGATTGCGAAGACCCTGCATCTTTGAACAAGAACAACTTAAAGTCTTGCAGGACGTTGCCTAACCCATTCGAGTGGGCAGACGGAAGTGGCAAGGTGACTGATTTCTGTGACTGGTCATGCCGTCGTAACGAGATCAAGCGTGAGATTGAATATTGGGAGATCGGAGAGAAGCCTAAGTTCGACAAGTTGGAGGCTTCATACTCTGGTGGAACATTGACAGTCACAGTATACAACGGAAGCAACAAGCTTACGTTGACAAGTAAGATTTCTGTGCCATCTGGTAACGGACCTCATCCAATTGTAATTGGTATGGATGGAAACACAGGAAGCTTGAGCTCATCATACTTCTCTAAGTGTATCCAGGTGCCATTCACTCATACTCAGATTGCGAAATATAATGGTGGTTTTGACGGTGGCGGAAGA
>JAGCWQ010000101.1 GCA_017961765.1 Paludibacteraceae bacterium
GAGACTTTATCTTTATAGCCCCATGTTTCAACATGGGGGATTAGATTGTCGGCACAGCTTGTGAGACGTGACGCAGGACGAGGAGTCTCGAAGAGACTTTATCTTTATAGCCCCATGTTTCAACATGGGGGATTAGATTGTCGGCACAGCCTGTAGGACGTGACGCAGGATGAGCAGTCTCGAAGAGACTTCATTTGACTAGCCCCATGTTTCAACATGGGGAAATGATTTCATGATTCTTGCGTCAAAATTCTTAATTAGAATTTAAAATTCCTATATTTGTCAAAATATCTGTGTTTGGCTCGGCTTCAAAGTCGGGCTATCGACTAAAATCGACTAAAAAATCAGAGGTATGAGAATAATAGAAGGATTTTGCCTCCGTAACGTCATGGGACGTCCTACGGTGATAGGGGAGTCGGCAAGCCTTGTCGATTTCAACAAGTTGGTGACATTGAACGAGTCGGCCGCCTTCCTTTGGCGTTCGGTGGAGGGTCGTGATTTTACACTCGACGACCTCGTTGGCATGTTGGTCTCACGTTATCAAATAGCGGAAGAGGTGGCCAAGGCCGATGCGGCTGAGATATTGGAAGGGTGGAAAAATGTAGGGTTCATTAAAGAGTGATGTCTGAGTTTAACGCTTTTCTTGAACTGCTTCGTTCGGCCCTTTGGCAACGGCCTATCGATCAATCTCTTTTTCCCGCAACGACAGATTGGAAAAGAATGTTGGCTATCGCTAATCATCAGGCTGTGGCGGGAATTATTTCGGAGGGAGTACCACTCCTTCCCGAGGCTTGTCGTCCTTCTGAAGAACTTTTTTCGGAGATGCACCGTATGTCTGTTGCCAATGTGAGGATGCATGCGCGTATGAATGCGGTCTTGACCGAGGTGACTACCCTTTTGCGGAAGGCGGAAATACCCTCCCTTCTGCTTAAAGGGCAAGGATTAGCCTCCCTTTATCCTATACCACATTCGCGCCAATGCGGAGATATTGACCTTTATGTATCGAAGGACTACCAAGATGAACTCCTTTCCCTTGTTCGCCAGTGGAAGAAAGCCTCCCATCTCGTCAATTCAGAGAAGCATTTGTCCTTCGATTATGACGGTGTATGCGTTGAGTTGCACTACGGAACGGAGCATTTCTATACGCCGAAGGTGGATAAGGCCTATCAGCGTTGGTCTCTCAATAACTTGGAATATGTGCTTTTAATCTTTATGCATCCTCGTGGTTTTCAACAACCTTTGACGGCCAAAGAGGTGGAAGATAGGTATTGCCGTTATATAGAGGTGAACGGGGAAATCATCCTGATTCCTTGTGTCGAGTTTGATGCAATCTACCTTTTGCACCATCTATGGAACCATTTTATATCTTCGGGCATTGGACTTCGTCAAATATGCGATTGGTGCCTCTTTATGCGCCGCTACTCCTCGCAGTTGGAAACGAAAAAAATGCGTACTTTGCTTACTACTTTCGCTTTCTTCCCTGTGTGGAATCTTTTCGCTTCGTTCGCTGTCCGTTATATGGGGATGGAATGGAAGGATTTCCCTTTTGCTGAACCTGTGGAGGATGCCAAGGTCGAGAAACTGATGGAGATCATCTGGCAGGAAGGAAATTTCGGTCGTCGGAAACCTCGTCCTAAAGGCTATATCGTCGGCAAGGTGAATATGTATTGGCGTGTTACGAAGATGATAAAGGCCATCTATCCTTTCTATCCACGGGAGGTGGTCGGCTATTATTTCTATTTTATGGCTCTGGGTGTCAAACATTTCTTTTTGGATTGGCGACATATGAAGTGACCTTTTCTAAAGTGAATATTGAATGAATAAGATGAAGTTGATGGGAAGCCTTAAGTGGCTGTGGCGAGCTTCCAAGGGCGTTCGTCTCCGTTCGGCATGGCTTTCTGTCGTGGGCATACTCTATATCGGGGCGGTACTGACGTTTGTGTGGTGTTGCAAGCGGATGGTCGATTTGGCTACGGGCGTGGTCGAGGGTGACATTTTTGTTATGGGGTGTCTCTTGGTGGCTTGCGTGTTTTCCGAAATATTCCTTTCCGCCCTTTCCCTCCGTTTGGAGACAATGACGGCGGTCCGCTTCTCGAATAATCTGCGTCACCGTATTTTTGACCATGTCTTGAATAGTCGTTGGGCTGGACGCGAGAACATGCACACGGGCGACATCATCAACCGTATGGAGACCGATGCCCAGCAGGTCTCTTCGTTGCTCTGCAAGGCGATACCTTTGTCGTTGGTCACTGTGGTGCAGTTGGTCGCGGCTTTTGTTTTCTTGTTGCGTTTGGATGCGCGATTGGCGTGGGTCTTGCTTTGCATCATGCCTTTGGCGGTGGTGGTCGGCAAGATATACCTGAAGCGGGGCAGGGAGTTGACACGGTCTATCCGAGAGATGGATTCGGCGGTGCAGTCGCATGTCCAGGAGAATCTGCAGAACCGTCTGTTGGTGCGTACGATGGAGCGAACGGCCGACGTGGTGGACCGTATGGCATTCTTGCAGGGAAACCTTTTTAACTTGGAGTCGCAACGATCCTATATATCCCTTTTCTCCAGAGCTGCGTTGCAGTTTGGCTTTGTGACGGGTTATGTCACGACGTTCATCTGGGGCGTCTATGGTATCAAGAGTGGGGTGGTGACGTTCGGTATGATGACGGCCTTCCTTCAGTTGGTGGCGCAGGTGCAACGACCTGTTGTCCAACTAAGTCAGGAGGTGCCTGGCTTTATCAAGGCATTGACGGCGGCCGAGCGTTTGGAGGAGTTGTTCTCCTTGGAGACGGAGCCGAATGGGGAGCCTATCCGTTTGAATGGGGCGGTAGGTGTGTCGGTGGAGAGTGTCTCCTTTACCTATCCCGATGGCAAACGTCGTATATTGGACCGTTTCTCGCATGATTTCCGTCCAGGGTCGCTGACTGCGGTCGTAGGGGAGACGGGTGCAGGAAAGAGTACGTTGATGCGCTTGATATTGGCACTTTTGGATCCCGATGAGGGACAACTATCATTTTACGATGCCCAAGGAAAGGTGGCGGCATCCCCTCAGACACGTTGCAACGTGGTTTATGTGCCGCAAGGAAATACGTTGATGAGTGGCACGATCCGCCAAAATCTCTTGATGGGTAATCCTGAGGCGACGGAGGAGGAGTTGCGGGAGGCGTTGCATACGGCGGTGGCGGATTTTGTCTTCCAATTGCCGGATGGAATGGATTCCCTCTGTGGTGAGCGAGGTTCAGGACTCAGTGAAGGACAGGCGCAACGTATCGCCGTGGCGCGTGGGTTGCTCCGTTCGGGTGGACTGTTGTTGCTTGACGAGCCGACAGCCTCCTTGGATCCTGAGACGGAGATGCTCTTGTTGCAACGGCTCTCCGACAATCTGAATGGTCGTACCGTTATCCTTATCACCCACCGAGAAGCGGCAGCCCGTCTGTGCCAGCACGAGGTGAGGTTGGCGTAAATCTGGCTTTTGTACGCACTCTTCCATCCAACTCGGATCCCTACCATCCACCGACAGCACTTGTGGCGCAATTGGATTCTAATGGGTCAGGCTTCCAACTAGGTGTCCCGCAGGAGGCTCTAGCCAAGGTCGTACTAATTTTTCAACCTCCACGCTCATAGCGCATTAGGTATTTTTAAGATGTATGAAAAAGAATGCAAGTGTTTGGTAATCAGTATAAAAATAGCAATTTTAAACAACTCTGCCTAAAATAATTCTAAGGGGAAAATGCAATGTTGTTATCGAAATATTGCTATATTTGCAAACTTGAATGTAAAATTTGCGATATGGGAAAGATTATATCATTGGCAAATCAGAAAGGTGGAGTGGGCAAGACCACTTCGACGGTCAACCTCGCGGCAGCTTTGGCTGTGATGGAAAAGAAAGTCTTGATTGTGGATGCCGATCCACAAGCGAATGCCTCTTCTGGTTTAGGTTTGGATGTCAAGAATCTGAAGACGACGATTTATGAGTGTCTGGTGGAAAACATTGATGTCCATACAGCCATCTGCGATACGGAGATAGAGACGTTGAAGATCATCCCTTCCCATATCGATTTGGTGGGAGCTGAGTTGGAGATGGTCAATCTTCAGGAGAGGGAGACCCTTTTGAGGAAGATTCTCGAGACGGTTAGAAATGAGTTCGACTACATCTTGATCGATTGTTCTCCATCCTTGGGCTTGATCACCTTGAATGCCTTGACGGCGAGTGATTCGGTTATCATTCCGGTGCAGTGTGAGTACTATGCGTTGGAGGGTATCGCCAAGTTGCTCAACACCATCAAGATCGTTCAAGACAAATTGAATTCGACATTGGAGATTGAAGGATTCCTTCTCACGATGTACGACCCACGTACGCGTCTCAACAACCAAGTGGTGGACGAGGTGCAACGTCATTTCGGTGACATGGTCTTCAAGACGATTATCCAACGTAATGTGAAGTTGGGCGAGGCTCCAAGTTTCGGTCAGTCTGTCATCTCTTATGATGTGGAATCGCGTGGCGCACAGAACTATATGCAGTTGGCCAAGGAGTTGGTGGAGAAGACGGAGAAGGCAAATCAACAATAATTAAAGGAATAGGTAAGCGGTATGGCAAAGAAATTAGGTGGTTTAGGTAGAGGCCTCGGCGCTTTGATTGACGTGGATGACAAGGATAAGGAAGTTGTCACAGGAGGTGCATCCTCTTTGAACGAGGTGCCTTTGTCTGAGATTGAGCCTAATCCCGACCAGCCAAGGAAGAATTTCGAGGCGGAGGCTTTGCTGGAGTTGTCCAATTCCATCCGTCAGTTGGGTGTTATCCAACCGATTACTTTGCGGAAGGTCGAAGAGCATAAGTATATCATCATTGCGGGAGAAAGGCGTTTCCGTGCAGCCAAGTTGGCTGAGTTGGCGACCATTCCAGCCTATGTCCGTGAGACGACGGAGGAGCAGATGATGGAGATGGCTCTTGTCGAGAATATCCAACGTGAGGATTTGAATGCGGTGGAGGTTGCTCTCTCCTACAAGAGTTTGATGGAGGTCTGCAATTATACGCAGGAGCAGTTGAGCGAGCGAGTAGGAAAGAAGCGTGCTACAATCTCCAACTATTTACGTCTGTTGACGCTCCCTGCTGAAATACAGATGGCATTGAAGGATAAGAAGATAGATATGGGTCATGCGCGTGCGTTGATTAACGTGGTGGAGGAGCAGGATCAGTTGGATATCTTCAACCAAATAATAAAGAACAACCTTTCCGTCCGCAAGGTGGAAGAGTTGGTGCGGAAATTGGCGGAGAAGCCTATCGATGAAAACCAAGGCCAAGAGGGGCAACCTTCCGATGCTGGATCGGAGCCTGACGAGTATCTTTTGTTGAGGGATATGTTGACGGATTTGTTCCCATCCAACCAAGTAGCCATGGCTCGTAATGCGAAGGGTAAGGGAAAGATTACCATCTCCTTTAAGAATGATGAGGAGTTGGAGCAGTTGATGGAGTTGTTCGATTCGTTTAAACATTGATTTCTGTATAAGGCGGATTACGGTTTGCCGATACTGATAACAATTGGTGGAGTTCGTGAAAATGTCGGATTTTTTTGACAATAGACATTTTTATAGGATGTCCACTTAAAATTTTGATAATTGAAAAAGGCTTTTTTTATATTAAGTGTTATCTTGCTCTCATTCCTAGGTCGGAATGTGGGGTCTGCTGAGGCAGCTGAGCTCCGTGACTCGCTTTTGCTTACGGAAGACGGAGGTGTCTTGGTTTTGGCGGATACGGCAGGGGTGGTTCCAGAGGAACTTCCGATGTTGGCTCCCGATTTTCGTCCAGATCCGGCGAAGGCAACATGGTATGCCCTCGTTTGTCCTGGTTTGGGACAGATCTACAACCGGAGTTATTGGAAAGTGCCTATCCTTTATGGAGGTGTGGCTACGTTGAGTTATTTGATTATTTGGAACGGTAGAATGTACAACGACTATAAGAATGCGTACCATGATTTGATGGATACTGATCCTACGACGAACAGTTATCAGGCCTTGGTTCCTTCTCATAGCAATTATGGCGATGAGTGGATGCAGAGTGTTTTGAAGAAACGCCGTGATATGTACCGCCGTTATCGTGACTTGAGCATCTTCGGCATGGCTGCACTCTATGTCGTGAGCGTGGTGGATGCTTTCGTGGATGCGCATTTGTATGATTTTTCTGTTACCGACGACCTTTCTCTGCGGGTGGAACCTTTTGTCAATCCGTATGGGGGTACTAATCCGATGATGGTGGGGAAAGAACCGGCTATGTATGGATTCCAATGTTCGGTGCGGTTTTAATCTTGGACATCCCTATATTTTCTTGTATGGTTTTATGAAAATGGAAGGTTTGTCATTTTATTTAGTTTAAGTGGTTAATTTGTTGAGTGTTGGACTTTTCGCAGTTTTTCGGTTGCTATAGGGGCTCTTTTCTTCCGGGGAGGAATGAAAAGAAAATTTCCTTGTATTCAATTGAGAAAGCAGCGCAACAATTTTTCTGGTTATGAGGTATTTGTATTTTTCCATCGTTTTTTTTGCATCATCGATTTCTTTTGCTTTCGCTTCGAAATCGAATGAACTTGAGGTGGCGGTCGATCCTCCCTTTGTTGAGGCCGACTCTTCCGATTCGTCAATAGATGAATTCACCGATATAGATATGAATTTGGACAGCCTTCTTCATGATTTGAAGTTTAGGTCGATCCCGAACGAAGATTGTTCATCCGACAGTGAGGGCTATGTCTTGAGCGACAGCGTCTATATTACTCGTCTTAGCCAGATTCCTGCCATCATGGAGTTGGCCTACAATGACATCGTGAAACGTTTCATCGAACTTTACACGGTGAAGAAGAGAAAGCAGGTGGAGTATATGCTGGGTGCGGGAAAGTACTATTTCCCTATCTTCGAGCAGGCTCTTGACGCAGCTGGTCTCCCTATCGAATTGAAGTACCTCCCTGTCATTGAGTCGGCTCTGAACCCTCGGGCATTTTCCCGTGCGGGTGCTTCTGGCCTCTGGCAGTTCATGTATTCCACGGGTAAGATTTACGGTTTGGAAGGAAACAGCTTGATTGACGAGCGTCGCGACCCAATCAAATCGACCAAGGCCGCAGTTCGTTATTTGAAGGATTTGTATGGTATCTACAATGATTGGGCGTTGGTTATTGCTGCCTACAATTGTGGACCGGGCAATGTGAACAAGGCTATCCGCCGTTCGGGAGGCAAGCATGATTATTGGGGTATCTACCCTTATTTGCCAAAGGAGACGCGTGGTTATGTGCCGGCTTTCATAGCGGCGACTTATACGATGACTTATTACAAGGAGCATAATTTCTGTCCTAACTCAGTTGATATGCCTATTACTTGTGATACGTTGATGGTGAGCGACCGCTTGCATTTCCTCCAGATTTCCTCTGTCTTGGGACTCGATCTTTGCGAGTTGGAGGCGTTGAATCCACAGTACCGTCAACAGGTGTTGCCTGGTAATGGTGTTCCTTACACTTTGTGCCTGCCACAGCGTTATGTGAATAGCTTTCTCGACAAACGGGATTCTATCGTGGCGTATAAGGCCGACTCGTTGCATACGAATCGTTTGACGGTGGTTCCTGCTTCCATGGATCCTTACTATGGACGTGTGAGGGGAAAGGGTAGAGGCGGACGAGGAAGAGCCGTTGCTTCAACCAAGGCTGGCGGAAACGAATATGTTGTCCGTAAGGGTGATACGTTGTCAAGCATTGCCCGTAAGTATGGTATGAATGTGGCTACATTGAAGAAAATCAACGGATTGCGTTCTGATAAGATTAGCATGGGTCAACATCTTCGGGTTCGGTGACCAACTTGACTGCTGGAAAATAGTAGGGGAGGTGTCTCTGCATCTCCCTTTTTTATTTTTATCGAATATTCTTTTCTTTTGATTTCTCTAGTTCCGTTAATAAGTTTATTTTTGTATTTATATTCATAAGCATTTAGGGTAGTTTTCTGATTAAAAATTTCTCGAAATCGAATGCTTAACCTTAAACCAATTATTTATTCTTGGCGTCTTTCTTATGAAAAAAATTTTAATGTTGGAAGATGACATAACCTTCAGTGTTATGTTGAAGACATGGCTCAGCAAGCGAGGTTTTGCTGTCGATTGTGCCAGTACGGTGGCTGAGGCAAAGAAGATGGTGGATAGTTCGTATGATATTGTCCTTTCCGATTTGCGCCTTCCCGACGAGGATGGTATTTGTTTGTTGTCGTGGATGAAGGAGTCGGGCTATGATGTGCCGTTTGTCGTGATGACAAGCTATGCCGAGGTGCAGTCTGCCGTCAATAGTATGAAATTGGGTGCGTTTGATTTTATTGCTAAGCCGATTAATCCGGACGAATTATATAATAAGATAAAAGAGGCCTTGGCGCAGAAGGAGGCTTCGCATCGTATTTCCAAGAAACGCTCGGTTCCTTTTGGGGATTATGTTCCGGGAAAGAGCGATGTGTCGCGCAAATTGCATGAATATATCCGTTTGGTGGCACCGACGACCATGTCCGTTCTGCTCTCTGGTGAGAATGGTTCTGGAAAGGGTGTAGTGGCTCGTCAGATTCATATTGAGAGCGGACGTAGGAAGGATGTTTTCGTGGCCGTGGATTGTACTTCGTTGAGTAAGGATTCAGCGGCGGCCGAGCTTTTCGGTTGTGCCGATACGGACGCCTCTCTTCCGAAGGAGAAAAGATTGGGCTATTTCCGTGTGGCAGATGGGGGAACGCTTTTCTTGGGAGGGGTGGAGAGCCTGCCTGAGAATGTTCTGCCGTTGCTGTCGCAGGTTTTGCGTGAGCGGTTGGTTCGCCCGGTCGGTACGGACGAATCGTTCCCAGTGGATGTCCGTTTGGTTGCCTCTACTTCGTTGGAGTCAGACGCCATCTCTTCCTTGGGCGAGCTTTACCATCAGATTAACGAATTTTCCATTGCTGTGCCTACCCTTCGGGAAAGGAAAGGGGACATCCTGCTTTATGCCGACTATTTCTTGGAGGAGGCGAACGAGGAATTGGGAAAGGAGATTGTGGGATTCGACAAGGAGACCATCGCCATTTTGTTGGATTATGCATGGCCTGGCAATCTGCGCCAGTTAAAGAATGTCGTCAACCGGGTGGCGTTGTTGGCAAAGTCGCAATTCATTTCCTCCTCGCTCTTGCCTGAGGAGTTGCTCCATGCGAAGAAGGTGGACGAAGATTCGGATGGTTGGGCTCTGCGTGATTCGAATTCGGAGAAGCGTAAGATTTTGAAGGCGTTGAAGGACTGCAACAACAATAAATCGCAAGCGGCTGCTCTTTTGCAGATCGACCGTAAGACGCTCTATAACAAGATGCGGCAGTTGGGCATTTTTGAGTAATAGCATTCGATGGAGAAGAAAAACAATAGATTTGGTAATGGACTTCATTTCTTGAAGACGAAGGTGGTAGTCGGCTATTTGCTGATCTCTTTGGTGGCCGTCGTCTCCATGTTCTTTATCGTAAATAACATGCGTTCCCTTTCCTTGTTCGATACGAGCGGTGAGGTGACGAAGGAGAAGATGTTCGCTTTGAACGAGACCTATTACAATCTATATACCTCCGAATGTCTCATTGGCGAGGCTTTGGTTCTTCCTTCCAAGTATAAAGACTATGTTGCCATCTCCGATTCGATCAGCAAGCAGATTGAGGAGTTGAAGGAACTTTTCGTGGAACAGGAGCAGATTGAGTTGCTGGACACCTTGACGCTCTTGCTGAATCAAAAGCGGAATAATGTGCAAAGTCTGGTTTTGCTTTCGGCAAATTCCTCCATCGATGAACTCTATCGTCAACATTTTCTGAAGACCATTGAGGAGAACGACTCTTTGCTTTGCAACCGTGTCGTGGAGCAGACGGTTACGGTGGTGAGCGATACGATTACCTATCAGCGTCCTTCTCAGAAAAAGAAATCTTTTTTCCGTCGAATATTCTCCTCTTCTGAGCCGGAAGATACGGTGGTGGAGGTGCGCTCTATGGAGTATTCGGTGACCGATTCCTTGCTTTCTTCCTATAATCCGGCCGATACCATCAATAAGATTTTTG
Source organism: Paludibacteraceae bacterium (assembly GCA_017961765.1). GTDB lineage: Bacteria > Bacteroidota > Bacteroidia > Bacteroidales > Paludibacteraceae > RGIG10190. The sequence goes on from JAGCWQ010000101.1 coordinate 10,051, forward strand.
AATCCTTGAAATCTCAGGTCAGGGAGAAGAAATTGAACATCGATAAGTCGATGATGGATAATATGGTTGAGATACAGAAGACCAACAAGGTTATTAACGTCAAGATGAACAAGATTATCCATCAGTTGCAAGAGGAGGACTGGAACAATGCGGTCTCCGCTTTCGACGGTCGTGAGGCCTCCCTCGGGAAGGTCATGAGCTATCTGCGCTATTTTATCGTGGTGGCAGTCTTGTTGCTCTTCATCTTGGTCATGGTGGTTTGGCGCGACATCAACATTTATAAGCAGTATAACAATCAGTTGAAGGTGGCTAACCAGCGGACGTTGAACTTGATGGACAGCCGTGAGAAGATGATGTTGAGTGTGGCTCATGATATCAAGGCTCCGTTGGGTTCCATTATCGGATATATTGAATTGTTGGACAACAACAAGTTGAATGTCAAGCAGAGTTACTATCTGGACAATATGAAGAGTTCGTCGGAGCATATCCTCCATTTGGTGACGGACATCTTGGATTTCAACCGTTTGGATGCAGGTGGGGTGGAGTTGAATCCTCTCCCGTTCAATAGCCGTAGCCTCTTTGAGGATGTGGTGGCGACTTTTAGGCCGCAGGCGGAGAAGAAAAACCTCAACTTGGAGTTTAGTTTCACTTCCGATTCGGAACGAACCATGTTGGTGGGCGACCCTCTCCGTATCCGTCAAATCGTGCATAATTTGGTTTCTAATGCGGTGAAATTCACGCAGAAAGGAAAGGTCTCCTTGGCTGTCTCCTTGAATAAGGTGGACGAGAAGAATTGTTCTCTGTCGATTGTCGTCTCGGATACGGGTGTGGGAATCTCGCCGGAAAACCAAAAGACGATTTTCAAGGAGTATGTCCGCGTGGAAACAGACTCTTCGGTTCCTGTGGAGGGCTTTGGCTTGGGTCTCTCCATTCTGAAGAAATTGGTGGACATTCACAAAGGTTCTATTGCTTTGGAGAGCGAGTTGGGCAAGGGTTCAACCTTTAAGGTGACGCTGCCTTTGGCTTATTCGGACGAGATGGTTCTACCAAAGTCTCAGTTCCAAGAAAAGAAAGATTCTCCTCGTGTCTTGGTTATCGATGATGACCCTTCGCAGTTGACGATGATTTCGGAACAATTGAAGAGCCGTGGCTTGACTTGTACTGCTTGTGAGGATCCTTATTCGGCTTTGGATGTGATTGAGAAGAATTCGTTCGACATCATCCTCTCTGATATTCAGATGCCTGGATTCAATGGCTTTGAGATAGTGAAACGTGTCAGGTCTGGTAATTTCCCGAATGCGAAGACAATCCCTGTGATTGCTTTGTCGGCAAGGGCGGACATCTCCTTGTCGAAGTTCAGAAAGCATGGTTTCACCTCTTTCTTGAACAAACCATTTACGTGCGACCAGTTGGTGAACGAGATTGCCAAGCATTTGGATCTGTCGGGACAGAGTCTGGCTAGTAGTGCTCCGAGTTCCCCAGTTCCATCATCTTCAGGCTTCCGTAACATCCTCGCTTATGCGGGAGGAGACGTGAAGGCGGAGTTTGAAATCCTCTCTTCTTTCTTGACGGAGACTCAAAAGAATGTGATTGAGTTGGACCGACTCCAAACTAGTGGAGAGGTGCATGCTGCGGGTCGATTGGCGCATAAGATGTTGGCTATCTTTAAGTTGGTCGCAGATACTTCGTTGGTCAATTGGCTTACCGAACTGGAAAAGGAGAAGTCGGGTGTCTTGGCTGATAGAAAAAGGTTTGATGAGAATAGACGGAAGATCGACCTATTGGTGAAGGAGGGCATGAAAGAGTTGGCTCGCATCCGGAAGATGTTGTAGGCTTAGGCTAGTAGGGGCATCGTTAACGTATTTGTCTCTATTTTTCCTTTTGCGTTATGAAATTTGTCATCTCTTCGAACGAGGAGAGGGTTGTCTCTTCTCCTTTTTCTCCCTTGTACAGAATTTGGTTTTTGTCCATAAGATGGATTTGTATGTGGCCTTGAGGGGTTGAGGCTTGACCGAATCCTAAGCGATTGATTGCGTTTACTCCCCAATGAAGGAGACTATCTTCTGAGGCCGTCACGAAAATTTCTTTCTGAAAGTTTATGGAAGGGGAGAAGGAGCCCCGTTGTTTGTCGAATTGTACATTTTTCCCTTCAAAAAGTTTATCCATTTGGAGGTTGAGTACCAGATCTTCGGGGGTTCCGCAGGTTAGGCCTTGTTGGGTAAGTAGCCAAATCTGGTCGGATAAGACGAGGGCTTGCTCGATGTCGTGCGTTGAAAGCAGGATGGCACGGTTCTCTTCCTTGGCTATCTCGTGTAGCAGTTGGGTGATTTCGATGCGGCTTGCTGCGTCAAGGAATGCGGTGGGTTCGTCCAAAAGGATGAGGGGACATTCTTGTACCAACGTTTTGGCAATCATGGCTTTTTGTCGCTCTCCGTCCGATAGCTCCGCCATGTAGGAGCCTTTCTTTGAGGATAACCCCACGGCTTGGATGGACGATTCGATTCTCTCTTTGTCCTGTTTGCTGAGTCGTCCGAAGAATCCTGTATGGGGCTGGCGACCTAAGGCGACCAACTCATTCACGGTCAGACCTCCTGTTTGTGTCTTGTCTGTCAGAATGATGCCGATGGTGCGGGATAGTTCCTTTTCGTTGTATGAACTTAACTCTTTCCCCGATAGGGTGATGGAACCTGACAATAGGGGCTGGAGATGGGAGATGGTTCTCATCAGGGTCGATTTGCCTGCCCCGTTGGGTCCTAATAGACTGGTCAGTTCCCCGCACTTTAGGGTGAAATCCAGATTCTCATGGATGGGGGTGGAAACTCCTTTGTAGCGGTAACCGATGCTGAGGTGTTGGGCGGAAACTATGATCTCTTTTTCCATCAGTTGAAATATTGGATTTTGTGTTGATGAACGAGTACGTATATGATGATGGGTGCTCCGATGATCGGGGTGACGGCATTCAACGGTATGATGCCATTTTCGCCAGGAAGGGAGCAGGCAAGGTTGCAGAGCAAGGCAACGGAGGCTCCCGTCAGGATGGTGAACGGCAGGAGTGTATTGTGGTTGGAGGTGCCTAAAAGAAGCCGTGCGATGTGTGGAACGGCCAACCCGATGAAGGAGATGGGACCGCAGAAGGCGGTGGTGCTGGCGGAGAGCAATCCGACTGTTGCCAGTAGAAGGTTGCGAGACCGTTTGATGTGGATGCCTAGGTTTTGGGCATACCGTTCTCCTAAGAGAAGGGCGTTTAATGGTTTGATGAGCAGCAGTGAAGCGATGAGTCCGATGAGAATGCTGCCTGAGAAGTAGGGCATCTGGGAGAGCGACACGCCACTGAATGAACCCAATCCCCAAATCATGTAGGAATAGACACCCTCTGTCGTCGCAAAAAAGTTGAGCAGGGAGATGGCGGACGAAGCAATGTAACCGACCATGATGCCGATGATGAGCAGGGTTAACGTCCCTTTGACGATGGAGGAGAAGAGCAGGATGATGACCATCACGCAGAGTGCCCCTAGAATGGCTCCGATTAGGACGGCAAGGAATCCCGAGAAGGTGAGGCTGCCCACGCCGATGGAGCCTCCCATGAGTAGCATGACCAAGGCCACGCCGAGACTGGCTCCTGTGTTGATGCCTAAGATGGAGGGACCTGCCAACGGATTGTTGAAGGTGGTCTGCAACAGTAGCCCCGAGACGGATAGTGCCGCTCCGCTTAGAAGGGCGGTCAGGGCTTGTGGCAAGCGTGATTCGAGGATGATGAACCGCCAACTCTCTTTTGCCGTTTCGTCGCCCATCAGGATGTGGAATGTCTCTTGGCAGGGGATCGACAGCGACCCGAAGAAGAGGTTGCAGGCAAAGAGCAGGAGCAGGACGGCTCCCATGCCGATGGCGTAGTAGCGGTTTCGATGTTCTTTCATATTCCTGTCTGTCATTCTACCAATCGTTTGTAGTAGTGTAAATTATCCTCCTTTTTCTGGTGGATTATCTGGTATAGGTCGATCAGAAGCCGTTCTGGATGAAACGGAATCTCGTCGAAGTAGGGCGTTTTGCTGGTGTTGCAAGCATAGATTTCCCTCTCTTGGAAGGATTTGAATTGGTAATAGAACTTCATCTCCGTATAGTTCATATCTTCCTTTCCGTTGTAGAGGAAAAGCCAAAGGTCGGCGTTGAATCCTTTTTCGTAAACGGTTTCGAAGGAGTAGGGGATGGCGCCTGAATTGGTTGTTTCGGAAAAGAGGTATTGAGCTCCTGCTGTTTTGAATAGCTTGGCCATATAGCTGTTGCCTCCTGGCACATACCAAGTGTCTCCGTATCGGAGCCCGTAAAGAAGGGTGGGGTGTCGGCTAGTCGTGTCAGCCAAAACTTGGGCTTGGATTTGCTCGAACGCTTTTTCTACTTCGAGGAAGATGGAATCGGCCTTCTCTGTTTTTCCAAAGAGCATTCCGTAGATGCGGATCCATTCGGAACGTCCCAACGCTTCGGTCTCCATATAGTCGGCGCATTCAAAGACGGGCAATCCGAATTTGTCCAAATCGCCATGGCCGCCACTGTTCTCGAATGGGGAAAGGAAGATGCCGTCTGGATTGAGGTCTATTATTTTCTCCTTGTTAGGTCCCATGCTGTTGCCTAAATCGATGATAGTCCCGTTCTTGCAACCCTCTATGATGGCTTCTTGTTGCATGAAGTCCAGGTCGCAGATGCCTGCAATGGATGAAACTGCATCCAATTCTTGGAGCAGTGTGCAGTGGACGGTGGTATAGACGACCGCTTTCTCCAAAGGTGTGCGGAGGATGATTCCTTCGGGGAGGTCGGCGGGCGTAGGCTTTGATTTGTCAACCAGCAGATAGGTCTGCAGCAGACTGGCCGTATCCCAAGGATTTTTGATCTCTAATTTTTTGTAATCGCCAAAATCCCAAAGTTTTACAAGCTTTGCATATTGGAACGGTATTGGAGTCCCTTGCTTTGATTGATCCTCCTTCTTGTTGTGGCAACTGCAGGATAGGAGCGTGATCAACACGAGGAGCAGCACGTCTATTGTTCGTCTCATCAGCTATTCGTTTTTTTTGTAAAAGAATAAAAGAGAAGGGTATTCCCGAAGCAATACCCTTCCATTTGTCAAATTTACAAAATTAGTTTAAAGAAGCTTCCATTTTAGAAAGCGATTCCGATAGGGCCTACGCCAACATTGTATTTTGCCTTGAATGTTCCGTTTGCACTGTATTCAAATACAAAGCCGTCGCTAGTGTAGTTGTATCCGTCATAGGAACCGATGTAGATCTCTCCGCTTTGAGGATTTACATTCATACCACATGGGTTGGATGGCAACTCTTCGCCACTGATGTAGTTCGCTTTTTCTACAGTTCCGTTAGTGGTGTTGTAGCTGACGAAATCAATAGTCTCAGCACCATAAGGAGCGTTGATGGTGTAAAGCGTATTCTCGTAGCAAGCCATGAGCGTACCTTCTCCTATCTTTGATACCTTGTCATTCTTGTCGATCTTTTGGATGGTAGCAGGAATGGTGCCGTAGTCACCGATGGAGATGACGAACACGTTGCCGTCTTTGTCTGAAGCTAATTTGCATGGATTTACGATGACTTCGATTTTTGAGAGTTCCTTGAATTCCTTGAGGTCAATTTTTGAAACGCTCTTACCGTTTTCATAGGCGTTGCCGTAGTTCAAACCGTCGGAGTTGGCTACGTAGAGGTAGCCGTTGGCGATGGTCATCTCCTCTGGGTTCGGACCTACTGCGATAGAGTCTTCGATGGCGAGGGATGCCGTATCGATTTTTGCTACATAACCGTCGTAGAGGGAGACGTAGATCTTACCACCGTAAGCAAGGATGTCGCGAGGTGAACCAGGCTTGCCTGCTGCAGGTTGGATGGACTTTACGCTTTTTAGTGTCTTCCTATCGATTACTTCGATGGTGTTGGAACCTGAAACGGCAATGTAGATTCTGTTTCCGTAGCGGACTGCGTCTTGGCCCGTATCACCCAATTGTCTGCCCGTTGCGTTTACGAAGCAGTTGTTGTACACTTTGTTGGAGTCGAGGTCGATGATGGAAATGGACGCATCGTTCGCACCCATAGAACCAGAGTTGACTACGAAAACCGAGTTGATTTTCTCTTCTGGGGCATTGTTGGGTTCGTCGTCGTCATCGTCTGAGCAGGCTGTCAGCGATAGAGCTCCCATCATGAGGAGAGCAATCGTTCTAAATGATCTTTTAATTTCCATTGTTTATAAATTTAATTGGTTAAAAAATAAATTCTACTGAAGCTTGGTAGGAACGCCTTGGCATGGGGTACCATTTCACTACCTCGTATTGTTTGTCGGTCAAGTTGAGGATATCTCCTCGCAGTTTGGTTTCAAAGTGCTTGAACTTGACTTGTTTGTAAGCTGTTATTCCATGCTCGGCATAGGGGGCTACCCGATTCTCTTTCTTGTTTTGTGGCAGGCAATAGCGTTTGCCTACGACGTTGAGGTTGTAGGAGATGTTGAGGTATGGATTCTCGAATGCGAGACTTCCGTTGCCCGAGTGCAGGGGAGTGTAGGGGATCTGGTCTCCGTAGAGGGCGGATGCTTTGTCCGTCTTGTCAACAGCCTTTTGATAGGCGTATTTGGCGCTAAGCAGGACGCTGGTCCGTGTGGAACTCTTCACTTCGCATTGGCTCATCACGTCGATGCCGGTTGTCTCAACGTAACCCATGTTGATGAAACTCCAAAAAATCATCCTCGGAATGACAACAATCTTGTCTTTTACCTCGTTATAGTAGCCGTCGGCAGAGAGGGTGAATGATTTTATAGCCTTTTCGGAATGGACTTGGTAGGTCGCCCCTACGTTGTATTGCTTTGACCGTTCCGGATTGAGATTTTTTACTCCTATTTGGTTGAAATATAATTCGTTGAATGTTGGCATTCGAAATATATCCTTGTAGGAGGCCCGAAAGTAGAGGTCGAAAGGGAAGGGGCGGACGGCCACAGCGCAGGCGGGAGAGATCCGTTTCTGGTCTTTGGGTTTCTCGCCAGTCTCCACTTCGTTTTTAAAGTAGGAGCCTAAAAGGGTGGCTGTTGTCGTCAACCATCTGTTCTCGTATTTTCCGCTTAGGGCATCTTGGAGGGTGTGCCGTTTGGGATATACGCAGGTATAGGCGTTGAAGTTATAGCTGTTGAAAGTGTAGTCGAATGCTTGGGCGAACGAGAAGTGTTTGTTTGCTTTGTAGCGGATGGTACTGTTGCCATACCATTCCCGTTGGAAATAGTTGTAGTTGACCTCTCCGTTGGGGTATTGTCTTCCCACGTCGTAGTAGCGGCAGGCGGCCCAATTGAACTTTCCGTTGAAGAGGAGAGTTGTCCGTTCCCAATCTGTTCGTAGTTGCAGTTGGGTGAAGAAATTTTGGTCTTGGGTTGTCTCTTGGTTCTCTTTGGCATTGTTCAAGATGACTTGCCCAGGGAGTTCCCGGTCGGATGTGAAGTAGTAGTTCTTGGCGGTTAGTTGGGTGCGGGGCGAGAGGTAAAACTTGCCGTTGATTTCCGCATGTCCGCTTTCGATGGCCGTATGTTTCCGTTCCTCCTCTGTTTTGATGTTTCCGTTTTTCAGGGTGTAGGGATATTGCCCGTCGGCACGAAGGTAATCCGCTGATACTTTCAGCCAGTTTGCCTTTCCGATTTTATGGTCAAAGCTGGCAAAGGGGTTGATCATACCGAAAGAGCCGGCTTTTAGTTTGCCTTGTGCGTTGTAGTCTTTGTCTGTGTAGTCGGGCGAGGCCGATTGTAGTTCCAAGACGGAGGGTGACGCATAATGGCGGGCTGTATGAAGAATGTTGTCGTCTTCTCCTATGCTGAGCCTTATCTGGCTGAGCTGTTCCAAGGAGAACCGGCCGAGGTCGATCTGTCCACTTTGGCAGTCGCTGAGGGCTATGCCGTCGTAGGTCACGGTGGTATGTTTGGCTCCGAGGCTTCTTACGGAGATGGTCTTCAGTCCGCCGATGCCGCCATAGTCTTTGATGTCAGCTCCAGCCATTCGTCGGATAGCGTTGGGGACGCTGGTGATGCCTTTCCGTTCCGATTCTTTGACTTCGATGGATTGGGTTGTGTGGGTGGTTGGCATTGGATTTTCGCCAGGGGCGGTCACCACTACCTCTTCGATTTCCGTAGGGGGGAGTGTGCTGTCTGGACCCTTTCCAAACAGGAACTGAATGGAAAGCAGCGTGAAAAAGCAAGTGAGTTTGATTTTGTCCATAAAAGCACATTCTTAGACTTCGAGAAGGAAGCCGATGTTTTGTATGCTGTCCCTTTCCCAAGGAGACATACCCAACCCGTGCCGGACTGATGTAGGCGGATGCGGAAGGCTTTGTGATATCTTTTTGAAAAGCTTTCCTCCTATAGCCTCTCCTCGGAGGTGTCAGGTATATGTTGTTTTGCAGGTCTTCTGACTTCCTTCGGTCGTTAAGCCTTCCCGTCAATGACAGTGGCATTCGTTTAGCGACTTTCTACTAAAGGTAACAGCAGCGGGACTGTCCGGGATTTGCACCCGATTCCCTTTTAATCCGAAATGAAAAACAAGTCGGAACAAAACGTCGCAAAGGTACGTATATTTCTTAATTTTTAGTGCTTAATTCCTAATTAATAAAGAATAAAGATGCAGGGTCTTTTGTTGAGGTCGGGGAGTTCCCCTTTCTTCCAACTGCCTACGATTTTCGTTTTGATGTATTCGGTCTCCAGCGTAATGTCGCAGGCTACGCAGAGCTTAGTCTCTTTATGACAGGTGTTTAGGATATCCTCCATCATCTTCATATTCCGGTAGGGAGTCTCGATGAAAATCTGCGATTGCTTCTCTATTTGGGCTCTCTTCTCCAAATGTTTGAGCGTTTGTACCCGTTCGTTGTCTTTGATGGGGAGGTAGCCTACGAAGGCGAAACTCTGTCCGTTGAATCCGGAACCCATCAGGGCCAAGAGGATGGAGGAGGGACCTACGAGCGGTACGACCTTGTACTCTTTTTCTTGGGCTATTTTTACAATCTCAGCACCCGGGTCGGCAATGGCGGGACAGCCTGCTTCGGAAATGATGCCGATGTCGTGGCCTTCTTTGGCTGGTTTTAGGAAGCCGGACAACTCTTCGGGTGAGGTGTGCTTGTTTAGGGTGAAGAAGGTCAGACTGTCGATGTCGATCTCTTTATCCATCTTTTTCAAGAACCGTCTTGCTGTGCGTACGTCCTCTACGATGAAGTACTTGATTTCCTTGATGATGCGGTAGTTGAGGTCGGGCATCACATTGTGCGTGTCGCATTCTCCCAACGTATTGGGTATGAGGTATATGGAACCTGCCATTGTCTTCTTCTTTAGGGTTATTCTATGCCGATGTATTTGTGGGTTTGAAGGGAAAGCCTCCAATGGGGGTGTTGAAGGATGTAGTCAACCACCTCTTTTGTGTTCTTGCAGGAGCAAGGTTGGAGAAAGTAGTGTTCGGCTTGGATGCTTTCTTTCCATCTCTCCACGTCTTGTCCTAAGAAGACCACCTTCACTTCGTTGGCTTGCTTTATCTTTATGTTCGTCTCCTCTTTGGGAGAGAGGGTCACCCAATCCAAATTTTTAGGGAGTTCGTGGGTGCCGTTGGTCTCTATTGCCACTTGTTTCCCGCATTGGTGGAGCAGGTTGACCAAGTGTTCCGAGACTTGCAGGCTGGGCTCTCCGCCGGTCAACACGACCCATTCAGCCAAGTACTTGCTGGCCTCTTCTGCAATCTCTTCGTCGCTCATCTCCTTGAACTCCTGGTGTTGGGTGTCGCAGAAGGCGCATTTCAAATTGCATCCTGAAAAACGGATGAAGAGGCTTGCCCTTCCCGTATGGAACCCTTCGCCTTGGAGGCTGACGAATATTTCGTTAATCTTGTTCATACGTTGCGATGTTCCCTTCCGACTCTTGTACGTCCACTCGGTAACAGTGCTCTATTTGTTGGCACACCCAGAAGGCGATGTTTTCGGCGGTAGGGTTGATGCCGGGGAGCGACTCGTTGAGGATGGTGTGGTCTAACTTGTCCTTGATTTTCTCCTTGATATGGGTGAAATCGGTGACCATACCCTCCTTGTTCAATTCCTTGGCCTTGCAGTAGATGGTGATGATCCAGTTGTGGCCATGGAGTTGGGTACATTTGCTGGGGTAGGATAGTTGCAGTTGGTGTGCAGCCGAGATCTCCAATCTTTTGGTGATGTAGTACATGGGCGTCTGGTTTATTGTTCGTAAATCGTCGTGTCTTTAATTCCGGCTTGCTTCAAAGCCTCTTTCCGTTCGATGCAGGTGCCGCATTTTCCGCAGTGGACCTCTCCTCCCTTGTAGCAGCTCCATGTCTCGGCAAAGTCGATTCCCATTTTCCCTCCCTTGGCGGCGATGTCGCCCTTGGTCAGGTGGGTATAGGGAGCTTCGAGGGTGATGCCTTCGTAAGTGCCTGCTTGGATGGCGCTGCTCATTCCTTGGACGAATTCGGGACGGCAGTCTGGATAGATGGTATGGTCGCCACTATGGTTGGCCATCATGACATGCTTCAAACCGTAGTTCTCCGCCAATCCTGCCGCAATGGAGAGCATGATTCCGTTTCGGAAAGGGACGACGGTTGATTTCATGTTCTCGTCGTCGTAGTTTCCTTCGGGGATGGAGTCCGCCCCTTCCAAGAGGGAACTGTGGAAATACTCTTTCATGAAGCCCAAAGGAATTGTTATATGCTTGATTCCCAATTTCTCGCAATGCTTTTTTGCGAAAGGGATCTCCTTGTCGTTGTGGTTGCTTCCGTAGTGGAAGGAGACGGCCAAGGCGATACGCTCTTGGTACTCATACAGGAGTACGGTACTATCCATTCCTCCTGACAAAATGATGACGCTGTCTTTCATACGCTTGATTTGTAGGAGTTTATAGAACACGGTTCATTTGTGCTGCCAGGCGTTGACGCTTTAGATCCTGATGGTCTGCGTCTGCATAGTTGGCGAATGGGTAGATGGCGATTCCTCCTCTCGGGGTGAAGATGCCATATACTTCGATGTATCTTGGGTGCATGAGCGCAATCAAATCCTTCATGATGATGTTGATGCAGTCTTCATGGAAGTCCCCATGGTTACGGAAACTGAAGAGGTAGAGTTTGAGCGATTTGCTCTCCACCATCTGTTCGTTGGGGATGTAGTTGATGACGATCTTGGCGAAATCGGGTTGCCCTGTTTTTGGACAAAGACTGGTGAACTCGGGACAATTGAGTGTCACGAGGTAGTCGTTTTCCGGATGTTTGTTGATGAACGACTCCAACACGCTTGGGTCGTAGTCTGTCGGATAGACGGTTTTCTTTTCACCCAATAGGGTAACGCCTGCTAATTCTTCTGCACTTCTAGACATGTTGTTTTTAGTTATTTAGAGGAAAAACTGAAAGCTCTTTTCGGGTGCAAAGATAATGATTTTTTTTGAATGACGGGAGTCTATGAGTTTGTTTGTTTTTTCACGGGTTGCATTGACTGATCAAAATCTGGGATATACCCCCAATGTCGCCCTTTTATGCGTCCATTCTTACTGACAGTTGAATCTCCCCAAGGCAGGAGGCCTTCAGTTTACTGAAGTAGAATGGGTTGTCTGTGTTGGAAATAAGACATTCATTAACAAACATCTATGGAGGAAAGCTCTCCCGCTATGGACAAAATGCCGTTTTGGATTTTTTCTATCTGACCCTTCCTTGGCTTATGGACTCCCGCGGCATAGTGCCATAGCTGGCGTTCGTTGATGCCCGTGATGCGACTTAGCGCTGCCTTTGTGAAGATGCCGCTGTAGCAGTTGATGAAGGTGGCTGTGTCTACCTTGAAGCGTAGTTCAAACTCTCCCGAAAGGACTTCGCATGGGTTGGGATTGTCCTCCAGATAGAGGTCGATGGCCTCCCTCATGTTTGTCTCAATCTCCTTCATGCTGTTGCCTACGGTAATCACTGGCGCACCCTCGATATAGGCACTTAGGTTTTTGCCTGCGTGTTCCACGATAACGTCTACTATTTTCATAAACTCCTATTTCTTTGTGTCCGACGAAGGAGACAGTGGGCTATTTAAGCCCCGCCTGTCTCAAAATGCTGTGATAAGTGCCCTTCTCCACACCTTTAGAACCATGGTTGGGGACGATGACTATCCTGCCTTCTTTTTCGAATTTTAGATGGCTTCCCCTCTGTCCCTTTAGCTCAAAACCGTGTTTTTAGGAGCAAGTCCACAACATCTTTCACCGATTTGTAACTCATAAGGGTACGTTTTTATCACGCAACAAATGTAGTAAAAATACGAATACTACAATAGCGAAAGCCGAAAATTTCCCTATCGTATTCTTTTTCCCTTTCTCCAAGGCTATATTTAGGACTCTTTTTTGCCTTCGTATTTGCGAAATGCTTAAATTTGTGAAAAAGAGGCTATATTGGTGGTTCTCACCTTAATTATTGATTCTCACTTGCTGGTTGCAAATGTATTTGCAGAACCTGCTAAATTTACAAAAATGAAAGCGATATGGTAAATCTTACTAATTCTCGTGAAACAAGAAAAGTGAACAGACTCATAGGCTATACGCATGCTGTGTATGGTTTCTTTAATGCAGCTAATACAGAAGAATGCGATTATGTGGCAAATTATTCAGCTACGATTGTTAAAATAGGGGACAGAATGTATTTTTATTCTGTTGCTGAGGGCGTGATTCGTGGCACGAACCCCGAATTGTCGTCTATGGGATTCGTTCCTAAGGGAATCTATTTTGATCGTCCTGTCAATAAAAGTGAGATAGATTCTGCCTTTAAGGTGTGTAAAATTTGTGTGGCCTACAAGGGCTATGAGGCACTTCTGATGGAATTGAACGAGGAGACTGGCAACCTCCTTATTTTGTTAGGCGACGCGGACGGTGCAAAATTGGGAATTAAGCCCATCATTGATTACAACGACAAGTGCATTCACTATTATGTGACGAAAGTTCCTGAATCGGAGGTCACAGACATCTATGAAATCCGTAAGCCTATCGAAGGCTTCCCTTTCGTCTCTCCTGAAAAGGTCTATCACAAGAAGGATGGCGTCTGGATCCCTTGGCATGAAATGGGCACCTTGCTGAAGGAGGGAGAATGGATATAAAGAGTTAACTATCATTTAAATACTGAACTTTAATAAAAAAACATGACTCACTTTTTCCGCTCGCCCCACAACCGTTTCATGTTTTCATGGAGTCGGGCTTCTGCAGGATTCTCCTGCGCGTGCCAAAATTGTGTGCCTTGGATCTCTTTCGGCATATAGTCTTGAAGGACGAAGTGCCCTTCGTAGTCATGTGCATATTTGTACTCTTTCCCGTAGTTGAGTTCTTCCATCAGTTTGGTGGGCGCGTTGCGGAGATGGAGCGGAACGGGCAGGTCGCCTGTCCTTCCGACAGCGGCGAGTGCTTCACCGATGGCTTTGTAGGCCGAGTTGCTTTTCGGACTGGTGGCGAGGTAGACGGTAGCCTCCGCCAAGAGGATACGACCTTCTGGCCAACCTATTTTTTGAAGTGCGTCGAAGCAGGCATTGGCCATCAGTAAGGCGTTGGGGTTGGCAAGGCCGATGTCTTCGGCTGCTGAAATGACCAAACGCCGGGCGATGAATTTCGGGTCTTCCCCTCCGGCTACCATGCGGGCCAACCAGTAGATGGCGGCGTCGGGGTCGCTTCCACGGATGGATTTGATGAAGGCGGAAACGATGTCGTAGTGCATCTCTCCGTTCTTGTCGTAGGCGTTGGGATTCTGTTGAAGACGTTCGACCACCTTTTTGTCGGTGATGTGGATTTCTCCGTCACCCTCTTCCGCATTGACCACGAGGTCGATGATGTTGAGCAGTTTGCGTGCGTCGCCCCCTGAAAAACGGAGCATGGCATCCGTCTCGTCCAAGAAGATGGAACGTTTCTTTAATTCTATGTCGTTGTGTATTACACGGTTGGCCAATTCGAGCAGGTCGCTTTTCTCCAATGATTTCAGTACATAGACTTGGCAGCGGGAGAGCAACGGGGTGATGACCTCAAACGAGGGGTTCTCCGTCGTCGCTCCAATCAGTACGACCACACCTTGCTCCACGGCTCCGAGCAGGGAGTCTTGTTGCGCCTTGGTGAAACGGTGGATCTCGTCGATGAATAGGATTGGGGGAGCCGAGTTGAAAAAGCGGGAGTTCTTGGCCTTTTCGATGACTTCGCGCACCTCTTTCACACCCGAACTGATGGCACTAAGGGTGAAGAACGGACGTTCCAATTTCTTTGCGATGATATTGGCGAGTGTGGTCTTCCCGACACCCGGAGGTCCCCAAAGGATGAAGGAGGAGACAAAGCCCGAGTCGAGCATTCTCCGAAGGATGGAGTTTTCTCCGACCAAGTGTTTCTGTCCGATGTAGTCGTCCAACGTTTGTGGACGCATTCTTTCCGCTAATGGTTGTGCCATAATCTAACGACGTGTTCTTTTCTTCCTCACAAAGATAGGCATAATCCTTTCCAAAGTCAAAGAATTATCCTTACCTTCGTATAAAAATAGATAGAAATATGAAACTCAGATTACTAACTATAACCCTCTCTTCTCTTGCTTTTTGCGCTTGCGGAGGAAATCAAGGAGAAAATAGCACAAAAGAAGCAGAAACGGAGAATGTGGCTTCGTCCGTTCCTTCCCAGCAGGAAATTACGCCAGCCCTCTCTTCAAATAAGATAGCCATGCAGGTATGGGAGGTCCTTCTGAAAGATTATGATCCTTATGGAATGTTGGGGGAGGACGAAGTCCCTAGTGCGGAAATGATAGAGGAAAACCGTAAGAACATAAAGGAGAAGAGCAATACGGTGGCGACCTTTGTTGCCGAGGGTGCGGAGGGTTTTATCAGGACGATTGCCTGCTATCAGAGCTATGCGGATTCTGAATCATGGTATGTCTTGGATTATTTCGATGGACAGGACGGCTCCTCGAAGAGTCTCAGCGTCTCTCTTTTCAAAGAGGGAAAAGTGGTTGAGTTGGCTACGGCGGAAGGAATGAAAAATCTCTATCTGTCAGATTTTACAACTGAAGGTTATGTGCTGCATTTGGACTCCGAGAATGATCACGGTTCCCATACTGATGCGCTTCATTTTTCAAAAGAGCTTCCTTCTGATTTCAATTTTGCCTCCCAAGGTTTCGTCGAAGGGGATGAGAGTGCTATCTTGTATAGGTGGGCTAAAAAATAGATGTGCGCTCTCTTCGATAAAACTGTTTTTGGAGGGACATTTTTTTTGCTTGTGGTGAATTCCTATGCACATGATGTTGCTTTTTGTTCCAATTTGTTAGCATTTTTGATAAAAAACATTCCGAAATGATATGTAAATGACAAAATAGTACTAACTTTGCGCGTCGAAAAAGAATTTTGTTTTGACAGATAGGGGAAGAGGACAGGAATGTTGAAGTCTGAATGCGAAAAGTTGTCGCTTCCCATGTTTATGTGGTCAGCAACAAATGTATTATAAATAAGATAAAGCAAATGAGCGAAGAAAAGAAGTCTGAAGCGTTGAATTATCACGCTATGGGTCGTCCCGGAAAGATCCAGGTCGTTCCGACAAAACCAACCGCAACACAAAAGGATTTGGCATTGGCATATTCTCCAGGTGTGGCAGAACCATGTCTCGCTATCCAAAAAGATTCCCAATTGGCCTATGACTATACGGCAAAGGGAAATTTGGTGGCTGTGATTTCCAATGGAACTGCAGTTCTCGGATTGGGTGATATAGGCGCTTTGTCTGGTAAGCCAGTGATGGAAGGTAAGGGATTGCTTTTCAAGATTTTTGCTGATATCGATGTGTTCGATATTGAGGTGGACGAGAAGGATATCGACAAGTTCTGCCAAACGGTGAAGGCTATTGCTCCTACATTCGGTGGTATCAACTTGGAGGATATCAAGGCTCCTCAATGTTTCGAAATCGAGGATAGATTGAAGAAGGAGTTGGATATTCCTTTGATGCACGATGACCAACACGGTACGGCAATCATCTCGGCTGCCGGTTTGAAGAACGCTTTGGAAATCGTCGGCAAGAAGATCGAGGATGCCAAGATCGTTGTGAACGGTGCTGGTGCGGCTGCCAACTCTTGTACTCGTTTGTATATGGCTTTAGGTGCCCGTTTGGAGAATATCGTGATGTGCGACTCCAAGGGTGTTATCAATACGAAGCGTACGGACTTGAACGACAGAAAGAAGCCTTTCGCTACTTCACGTGACATCAACACGTTGGCAGAGGCTGTTAAAGATGCGGATGTATTCTTGGGCTTGTCTGTCGGCGGTGTCCTTTCTCAAGACATGGTTCGTTCCATGGCGAAGGATCCTATCGTTTTCGCTTTGGCTAACCCTAATCCAGAAATCACTTACGCAGATGCTATGGCATCTCGTCCTGATATCGTCTTTGCAACTGGACGTTCAGATTATCCTAACCAAATCAACAATGTGTTAGGTTTCCCTTATATCTTCCGTGGTGCCTTGGATACGCGTTCTTGCGCTATCAACGAGGAGATGAAGTTGGCTGCTGTGTTGGCTTTGGCTGACTTGGCTAAGCAACCGGTTCCTGAGGTGGTAAGCTTGGCTTACGGCGGTAAGAGAATGTCTTTCGGTCGTGAGTACATCATCCCTACGGCTTTCGATCCACGTTTGCTTGAGACGGTTGCCCCTGCAGTTGCTAAGGCTGCTATGGATTCTGGCGTTGCCCGTCGTCCAATTCAAGATTGGAACGCTTACCGTGATGAACTCCGCAAGCGTATGGGCATGGACAACAAGTTGATCAACAGCTTGACAGAGAAGGCTAAGACGGCTCCTAAGAAGGTAGTCTTCACGGAGGCTAACAACGTGAATATGTTGGCTGCCGCTGCTTCCGCTAAGAAGGAGGGTATCTGTATTCCTATCTTGTTGGGTAACGAGGAGCGTATCTCTAAGATCGCAATTGAAAATAATATTGATATCGACGGTATTGAAATCGTCAACCTTCGTCACGATAGGGAAGAGTCTCGTCGTGTTCGTTATGCTAAGTATGTGGCTGAGAAATTGGCTCGTAAGGGTTACTCTTTCGCTGAGGCTAACGAGAAGATGTACGACCGCAACTACTTCGGTACGATGATGGTTGAGTCTGGTGACGCTGATGCAATGATCACAGGCGTATATACGAAATATACGGATGCTATCAAGCCTGCTTTGGATATCATCGGTACTCGCGAAGGTGTGAACCATATCGCTGCCATGAACATCATGACGACGAAGCAAGGCACCTTCTTCTTCGCTGATACATTGGTTAACAACCGTCCTTCTGCTGAGACTTTGGTAGAGATCGCTAATTTGACGAACGATGCGGTTAGAAAGCACTTCTCAACGACTCCAGTTATCTCTATGTTGTCTTACTCCAACTTCGGTGCTGATACGACAGGTAGCCCTTGTACGGTTCACGAGGCTGTTGAAATCTTGCATAAGAACAACCCTGAGATGTTGGTGGATGGTGAGATGCAGGTTAACTTCGCTTTGGATAAGAAGCTTCGTCATGAGAAGTTCCCATTCAGCAAGATCGATGGTATGGATGTGAATACGTTCATCTTCCCTAACTTGAATTCAGCAAACATCGCTTACAAGATGATTTTGGGTATGGGCCCTTGCGAAAACGTTGGTCCTGTCCAAATGGGTCTGAAGAAGCCTGTTTATGTGTTGGATGTGGAAAGCTCTGTTCGTGACATCATCAACATGACGACAATCGCCGTTATCGATGCACAAAGCATTAAATAAGAGTAATTAGCTCGTTTACAATAAGAAAACGCCTCGGCTCGATAGTCGGGGCGTTTTTGTTTTGGGTACCTCAAAATTCTTTTCTGCGCTCTAAATCTATTTTTTGGCACGGTTTGGGACAAAATTCTTAGGGGAATGCTTATATTTGCAATGACATTTGTCAATTAATTTGTCTTTGTAGACTGTTAATTGTTAAATCATTAGATCTGCGACGTAAAACGGATCGTTAAAAAATGCGCATTTTTTAAATATATCATAAATTATGAAAGAGATTAAAATTGGAAATCTTACATTGAAGATGCCGGTCATTCAAGGTGGAATGGGAGTAGGTATCTCTTTGTCTGGCTTGGCTTCCGCAGTGGCTAACGAAGGTGGCGTGGGCGTGATTTCAAGTGCAGGTTTGGGCTTGCTCTACAAGAATTTCTCTACGGATTATTTGAAGGCAAGTATATACGGATTGAAGGAGGAAATTAGAAAGGCGAGAGAGCGGAGTAATGGTATCATCGGCGTGAATGTCATGGTGGCGATGTCCAACTTTGCAGATATGGTGAAGACGGCCATTCAGGAGAAGGCGGACATCATCTTTTCAGGTGCTGGACTTCCTTTGGATATGCCTTCTTTCTTGAAGAGCGACAGCACGACTAAGTTGGTGCCTATCGTATCTTCTGCTCGTGCGGCAAGGATTATCTGCCAGAAGTGGAAGAGCATATATAACTACTTGCCCGACGCTATCGTGGTGGAGGGTCCTAAGGCAGGCGGCCACTTGGGTTACAAGGAGAATCAAATTGAAGATTCTAACTACTCTTTGGAAAAGACGATTCCAGAGGTGGTGAGCGTAGCCAATGAATATAAGGAGGAGAAGGATATCCCTGTATTCGCTGCGGGTGGTATCTATACTGGTGAGGATATGTCCCGTATCATGGATTTGGGTGCCGCTGGTGTTCAAATGGGTACTCGTTTCGTGACGACGGAGGAGTGTGATGCTTCCGATGCCTTTAAGCAGACCTATATCAATGCCGAGGAGAAGGATATAGAAATCATCAAGAGTCCAGTTGGTATGCCGGGTAGGGCTATTTGGAACAACTTCATCCAAAAGATGAAGGAGGGAAATACGCATCCTAAGGGTTGTGTATGCCATTGCATCAAGACTTGCGACAGTTCTAAGAGTCCGTACTGCATCATCATGGCGTTGTATAATGCCTTCAAGGGTAATTTCGACCGTGGTTATGCTTTCGCTGGTTCGAATGCTTTCCGTGCAAAGAAAATCGAGACGGTAAAGGAGATTTTTGCCAGCCTTAAGGCGGAGTACGAAAAGTACCAGTTGGCAAAGTCAAAAGCGTGAGTGGGTTCGACCCTAATTCATAAAGGGAGATGGAAGGTTGTCTGTTGATAACTTTCCGTCTCTTTTGCTTTTCTAATGTGCTGTTTTCGTGTGGCATGAAGGAGGGAGACTATTCCTGCCCGAAAAGTTATCAACAATTTTTGTCGGGTTTGTTGATAACTATGTTAAGAATACCCGACGGACTTCTCAGAAGGGTCTTTTTCTTTTGTAGTATCTTTGAAGGAAAAAATAGCGTAAAAAGATGCAGGAGATATTCTCTATATTGATGAAATTGATGCAGGAGCATTCATGTGTGATCATTCCAGACTTGGGAGGGTTCGTCTTGAATGCGAAGTCTGCGGTGGTGGATTATGCTTCGAGTTGTTTCATGCCTCCGAGCAAGGAGTTGCTGTTCAATGCGCATTTGGTGCATAACGATGGTTTGTTGGCACATGCCATGATGCAGGATCGCAACATCTCGTTTGAAGAGGCTACGATGTTAATAGCCAAAGAGGTGGCTTCTGTGAAGACGGCTTTGGAAACCAAGGGCTTCTTCAAGGTGGGGCACTATGGTTCGTTCGTGGCAACGGAGAGAGGTTATGCTTTCCAGCAGGCGGAGATGCGGGTGGAGGATAGCTCTTCTTTCGGATTGCGTGAATTTTATTTTCCCCCATTGGAGATGGAGACGGAGAACTCTGAGGCCAAAGGTCAGCCTAAAAGCAAGCGGTCGTTCCCCAGTTTTATGGTAGCGGGTGTCGCTGCGTTGGTGGCTTTGTGTTTTTCCTCCCAACCTGTAAGTGACGGTCGTCATGTTGACACGGCCAATTTTACGCCGATGTCTCTTGCTAAGGCAGAGGTTCCTCAGAAAAACTATTATTTGGTCATGGAACGTTTTTCGATGACGGAGGCTGCCACTGCTTATGCTGGTTCTCTATCTGAGCTGATGGGGGATTCTCTCGCTTCGTTTGAAGTGCTCCGGGTGGAGAATGAATTTTTGTTGACTACCCATGCGGTGAAGTCGATGGAGGAAGCTTGCGATTTGAGACAAAAAATGGCGGTGGTTTTGCCAGACTCTTTGATGGAGCGATCCTTCGTTTTTGGTTGGTATAAATAATTGAAAATCATTTTGTGCTTGCACGCGACTTAGATGGTCGGTTGTGCGGGAACATTCAGAAAATAGCTGGTTATGGATATAGTGGTTAAGGAGTCGGATTTGATCAAGGCATCCGAGGAGGGTGTGGACGAGTTTTTGAAAGTCTTTGTCGATAAGTATAAATCGACGGTGGGGACGGAGGTCTCTGCTGGCACTATGTCCGAGCTGAATGCCTACCAGCATACGTTGCTGGCCTATGACTTGTTCCGTGAGCAAATTAACGAGGGCGGTTTTGTCCAACTTATTCAAAATGGGTATGGTGGTTATATCTTCCATAACCCGTTTGCAAAATCGCTGAAGATGTTCGGAGCCACGAAACTGGGAAAGCTGATCTATGCGGCGAAGGAAATATACGACCAGCATAAGGATGAATTGGAGAAGGAAACGACGGAAGAGGAGTTCTACTCCATGTATGTCGATTTCGAGGTGTTTGATGAGTTGGAGGAACAATTCTTTGAGATAGAGGAGGAGTCCACTACCATTATAGCCACTTATGTCGATGAACATATCGACCTCTTCGCTACGGTTGACAAGGGGAATGGGTGATAGGGTTGATTGGAGTTTTGCAAGTTGGAGTGAGATGTCGCTTTTGCATTCACAATAGGCTGAAAGCCTTCCTACTAGAGACCGATTGCACCGTAGTTGCTGTCGGTTGGCAACTATGAAGGGTCAACTCTTACTTTGTAATCGGAAAAGAGAAAAAATTGCCACAAAATACCTCCATTTTTTTTTAAAATTACATAGATCAGTCTTACCTTTGCCTATGGTACAGACCTTATTAGGATTGAATTGACCTTTATATCTTGATTTCCGATAATGCCTGCCGAAGGGCAAAGGGTTTTCCCTAAGCCTTATTTATTGATATCGTATGTTTGTTAACTAATTTATTGTTTAAGTATGAAAAGTAAAAAAAACAACTGCTTGTCTTTTTGAGTTACTTGTTGTTCTCTACTGTCTGCTCTTTCGGACAGGTGGCTACAGGTACAGTGGGAAGTTGTAGGTGGGCTTTCTATGAGGATGGAAGGCTGACGATTGATGGATCGGGTTCGATGGGAACTACGGTTCCCTCCTATCAAGACTCTTATCAGAGTAAAATAAAGAAGGTGGAAATAGGCGAGGACGTGACGACTATTTGTACTGATGCCTTTTATAGTTGTAAAAATTTGGAAAGTGTCACTTTTAAGGGTTCTTCCAAACTGACTACTATTGGCCCCTATGCTTTTTCCAACTCTTCCCTTGCGTCTTTCCCTTTCTCATCTTGCCCCCAATTGGAAAAGATTGAGGAGAATGCCTTTAGGGAGTCAAGGATGACTGATCCAGATTTATCTTCTTGCTCAAAGTTGAAAACTATTGAAAAGTTAGCATTTTTTACAGGAAGATTGAAAACTGTTCTCTTGCCTGCAACTTTGAAAACTATTGGTGATGATGCATTTGAGAATTATAATGGGACTTCTCTTTCATTTGAGATTGTAGATCTAAGAGAACAGGTGGATAAAGTTGGAAACGTTTTTAGCAGTGACATAAAAGAATCGGCCAAGGTCTATGTCGTTTCTGAGGAAGTAAAGGATAAGTATGTAGATGGCGGTTTTAAGAAGGATAATATTATACTTATACCTCAAAAACTAGCAAATGGTTTCTCTTGGGCTTTGGATAGTTCGAATGGAACTTTGACTATTTCCAAAAGTAATGAGACGTCGGCTACATTCCCGACTCATCCTAGGTATCCTTGGTGTTTTTGTAAAAATCAGATAAAGAAGGTGGTTTGGAGCGAATATGCTATCAATATTCCTTCATTAGCTTTTGATGGTTGTGAAAATTTGACTGAATTGACGAATATCGGTTCTGTTACCTCTTTTGGCGACTACGCTTTCCGTAATACGAGCATTGCACATCTTAAGATTCCTGCTGGTGTCACCTCCCTGGGCGCATGGGGAACAAGTAGGATAGCGAATGTGACGGTTTCGGAGAATAACAAGAATTATACTTCTCGGTCGGAAGGTGGAAATGAATTGAACTTGGTTATGACTTCTGATGGTAAGCGGTTGTTGTTTTGCCCTGCAGTGGCTGCCAATGTCTTGCTTCCTAAAACGTTGACGGAGGTCGCCGATAATGCTTTTGCTGGCAAGGTCGGCAAGTTGGTTATACCGGCTTCTGTCTCAGATATGGATAGTTGGCCTACTTCCGCAACGGCTATTTATGCGTCAAATGCTTCTTTCTTGGCTGCAGACCTCCCTTCTCAATTGAAATCGGTCAAGGTATATGCCTCATCAGCAGCTGTGAAAAATAAGTACGAGAGCCTTGGCTTTACCAATGTGGAGACGGGCGAATCATGTGACGAAAGCGTCTCTTATTTCTTGGAGAATGGGGTTCTCACCATTGTGGGTTCGGGTGCTGTCACTTCCCATCCTTGGAATTCCGATGAAACGGAGGCTGCTCAAATTAAGCGAGTGGTGGTGGAGCCGGGCATCACGAAATTTAGTTCTGAAGCTTTCGCGAATTGTGTTAATCTGATGAGTATAACTCTTCCAGAGGGATTCTATTCCATCGGTTCAAACACTTTTGCTGGATGTACTTCCTTGACAAGCGTTGCTTTTCCTTCCTCTATGTCTTATATTGCAGAAAGTCTCGGCAAATCTTGCTTGAATTCAGGAATCAAGTCGGTTAAGGTTGCGGATGGTGGTGACTTCTCCTCTAAAAATCCCAAAGGAGAGGAGACTAATATCCTTTATTCCTTGAGTGATAAGTCTTTGTCTTATTCCCCTTCTGCGGATTTGTTGGATTTCTATTCAGAGGTGTTGCCTTATTGTATCGCTACTCAATCTGTTGGTGATTTTAATATTCCAGAGAACATAAAAGGGATTAGTGAAAACGCCTTCTCTAATTTGAGTATCAAGAATATCTATTGTGCATCTACTGCGTGGATTCCTGCCTCGGCATTCAGCGAGGCGGTCAAAGGCAAAGCAAAGGTCTATGTCTCAACGGAGGCTGTCAAGACGAAATTCGTCAATGCAGGATTTACGGAATCTAATATCAAGGTGGCTACAGGTAAATGTGGTGACGCATACTATTATGCCGCAACCAAGACCAAATTGGTAATTTTTGGTGGTGGCAAGATCTACTCTCCTGATGGGGACTGGCCAACTGCAGGAAACTTCACTACCGTTCAATTTGTAGGAAATGCTTTCACGGAGATTTCTGATTTTGCCTTTGCTTCGCTGACTGGGCTCAAGGGGAAACTTACGATTCCATCCTCCATTTCTTCCATAGGCGTAAAGGCTTTTGGTTCGACGAAAATAACGGGAGTAATCTGTGACAGCAAGGTCCCTGCTGATTTGTCAGAGACGGCATTTACAACCGAGGCCTTTGAGACAGCGAAACTCATTGTCCCTGATTCGGCAAGGGAGGCCTATTCGCAAGCCATAGGGTGGGATAATTTCGGAGTCATTCATATCAACGAGGAGCTCGTTAATCCTTGCGATGTGAACAATGATGGAATTGTGAACTCTACGGATATTTCTATTGTAAAAAAGAACGCAAGATAATCCTTTCCGTTCATGTTGTGGTGACACTTTCATAGCCGTGAGCTAACGGCTAAATGATGTCGAGGAAAAAGGAGTGGCCGTCAGGTTGCTCCTTTTCTTATGCCCCCACATTGAAATGCTGGGCTAATTATGTGTCTCCGACATGGCCCGTCGCGCCCTGAACTCCCCAGCCGCGTAGCGGCGCCACCTTCCATAGCCGTGGCCGCGAGCCCACGGCACCAAAACCGGCGTCAAAAACCTCAAACGGACCTTCCGCCGTATCCCGTTCAAAATCAGCCAAAATCAAAAATTCTTCGAAAAAAGAGCTGAAAACATTTGGAGGGAATGAGTGAAACCCCTACCTTTGCACCCGCTTTCGAGAAGGAAGGGCACCAAGTAGCGGAGGCTACGAGGGGGTACGAAAAGAGAGATATTTGAGGAATTGGCGATAGACGAAAAGGAAAGAGACAGGAAAAGC
>JAGCWQ010000102.1 GCA_017961765.1 Paludibacteraceae bacterium
AGGGTATCCCTCGCTAATCGGCATCTATGCCAAATTGCATCGCAATTAGAGAACCGCCGTATGCCGAACGGCACGTACGGTGGTGTGAGAGGACAGAAAATGAAAGTAGGAAGAAAACTTTCATTTTCTTCCTACTCGATTAAGACATTTTGTGTCTTATTATTTTCTCCAGTAGAGATAAATTTTTTTGCCAGTTCTTTGCTTGCCCCATTTGTTTCTAGGGTCTGAATAGTTCAGATCGTTAGTTGTCCTATAATAGGTGTAGCCAGCGTAACTAATGCTATCAGGAACGGACTGATTTTGATATGATGATATTTCCAAGAGTCCTTTGATTGGGTCTCCAAAATTTACACTCTTGTAATACATGAGATGTGTGGTGTATGCACTTTCTGATTTTGAATTGAGATTTGCTCTGTTCCCTGTCAGCAAATCCAATGCGTAATCTGCAGAATTGTGCTGACCATCAGGCAAACCAGATGGATGATAATTATAGGCATCAAAGTAGGAACCCCGAGAGCAAGTAGATCCTAAATCTCTAATGCCTTCGTTTTCATCGTTGGTGTATTCAATCCAAAGATATACATAATCTCCCCCTGCACCTTCGTTCATGTCCAATCCTGTTGGGCAAAGAGTGACGCCATTGACTACTGATGTGGCAAGTGTAGGTTGGAAACTTGTGACAGTGGCATAGATGTTTTTAAAGTACGTTCCTTTTTTTGTGTTCCAGCCACCGACGTTGTCTGCAAGGAAAGAACTCCTTAGTGAATTCTCATTATCCGTATCGTCTGTACAGAAGACAATGTCATATCCGTTTCCTTTTTGAGTTTGTTCGCTCAAGAATTCTTCTTCTACATCATCTTTACATGAGATTGTTACTGCTCCTAAAACGAGCATGCTACTTAAGCATAAGAATTTTAAAAATTTTGACATGATGTTTTTTTGTTAACTTTTTTGTATTATTCGTTAATGCATTCTTGAGAAGTGCATGACAAAATTATGTATAAGGTGCATTTGTTTTCTTGATTTTACGTTAAAAAATGTTTTGTTATTGCTATGTTTTGTTTAATCTGAAATTTTGTTTATTTGTGCCTTAAAAAATGGTTCTTAGTTTCTGTTGTGTGTTGATTCCTTGTCTGTTGAGTGTTTTTTTTATATATGATGGAATGTTCTGTTGCGTATGGCATTATGTATGTTGTAAAGCTGAAAATATATTTTAATTTGCTTTTTGTTATGTCTATATATTGTTTTGTTTAATTTGTGTTAAAAAATATCTTGATTTTATTTGTGTGTTTTCTGAATAAAATATAGAGTAGATGAAAAATATCTTTACTGAGAACCCATTTTGATAGTCTTTCGCTTTCGGTGTAGGACATTCCCCCTCTTTTCCCCATATTGTAGGAGTCTTGGAAAATTTTTATCTTTGGTAGAAGGTAAACGTTTACCCTTATCTATAGCAAAAGAACTATGGCAGAAATTAATGTGTATCAACGCTATTTTGAAGCGGACCTTGAATTCAATGGGGTGAAGCGGAGGGCTGCCTCTGTATTGCTTGTTTCCGATTCGGAGGCGGGACGAATCAAATATACGGTAGCGGTGGCTTTTATGCCCCATGAGGATTCGGAGGATTTCCGTGTCCCTTATGATGCTTGTTTTAGCAAGACGATTTATGAGGGTGCGGGACGGCGCTCGAAGAAAAAGGAGAAGGACTTTCTGGATTCACTGTCTGCAGTGGTCGAAGAGTTGGCTGAAAATGCAGGTGGTAAGGTCTTTTGGAATCAGCCTCTCTCGGAGGAACGGTTGGGGTGAATGGCGACCTCACTACTTGAAGGCAACAAAAAAGGTGAAGCTGTATGGCTCCACCTTCTTTGTTATGGTGTGTGAAATCGTATCGATTAGAGAGCGGCAGCCGATGTCTCTACCTCTTTGTTGATCTTCTTTATCAATCCTTGGAGAACAGAGCCTGGACCAACTTCCGTGAAAGAGGTGGCTCCGTCTGCAATCATGTTGTTGACCGATTGCGTCCATTTTACAGGGGCTGTCAATTGAAGAACCAAGTTCTTCTTGATTGTCTCGGGGTCGGTTTCTCCTTTAGTTGTCACGTTTTGGTAAACAGGACAGATTGGGCTGTTGAATTTAGTGGCTTTGATAGCTCCCTCCAATTCTACTTTCGCAGGTTCCATCAATGGTGAGTGGAAAGCACCGCCTACGGAGAGTTTCAAGGCTCTCTTTGCTCCTGCTTGAAGCATGAGTTCGCATGCCTTGTCGATTCCTGCCATGGTTCCGGAAATTACCAATTGTCCAGGGCAGTTGTAGTTGGCAGGGACGATGATTTCGTCTTTGATGGAAGCACAAAGTTCCTCTACCTTCTCGTCGGTCAAGGCTAAAACGGCAGCCATGGTGGAAGGGTTGGCTTCGCAGGCTTTTTGCATGGCTTGTGCACGTTTGGACACCAATTTGAGTCCATCCTCGAAACTCATGGCTCCAGCTGCGACAAGTGCGGAAAATTCACCCAAGGAGTGACCGGCTACCATGTCGGGTTTGAATGCCTCGCCCAATGATTTCGCCAATATTACGGAGTGGAGGAATACGGCAGGTTGTGTGACTTTCGTCTGCTTGAGGTCGTCTGCCGAACCTTCGAACATGATGTCTGTAATCTTGAATCCTAAAATGTCATTGGCTTGTTCGAACAACTCTTTTGCCAATGGGACGTTTTCATATAGATCTTTGCCCATTCCTGTGAATTGGGCTCCTTGACCAGGAAAAACGAATGCTTTCATACGCTGATATAAATTGTTTGTTTTTCTTCCCGTCCTTTGACGGTATGCAAAATTACGATTTTTTAATATTAAGACCAAGAATGAATCCGACAAAGCGTCTTTCACTTCTCATTTCCATTTTTTCACATTGATGGAACTCTCGTATTTCTCTTGGGTTTCGATCGGAAGGTTGGAGAAAAAGTTGATGCCGGTCAGTGTCTCTATCGAATCCACCGTGACGGCGTAGTTGTAGAAAGAGCCCTTTGCATCTTCGTTGGGTATGCAGAAGGCTATCATCTTCTCTTTTCCTCTCTTCGAAAAGTCGAATATGATTTTGTAGAAGTGGTCGGGAACGGTGATGTTGCTGGTTGTCCAACCTTTGTATTTGTCCTCGTATGCGAGTTTCTTCTTTTTTGACTTGGGTTGGTTCAGGATTGGGCCACATACCACATAGACGCTACCGTAGTGGCGCGCCCATCTTCGTGTCTGTTTCTCCAAGTCGTTCCAAATGCCGCAGTTCATTTCCCTAATTTGGGGAGAGACGTTGCTCATGTAGAAACTCTCGTTCATCGCCTCCTCGTCGAATCTCATGTCGGCGGCTGGGGCTAAGTGTCCTTTGTCGTAGCCACAGTTCCTGTATTCGTAAGGATGGGCGGAACCCGTGACGATGCTGGGATCCTCAGTGAAAAGCTCGTTGCGCTCTTCTTCTCCATAGCTTTCTTGCCTTGTCAATTCATATCCTACCCATTCGGCTTGCTCGTCCTCTTCTGAATAGGAGAGGGTATAGTGCTTGTGCTTGTAGGTGACGCCGCTATGGTTGCTATGGGTGAATTGAGCATCTTGCTCTTCCCCTTTCTTCTCATCCTTTGTTTTTTTCTCTTTTTTCGCCTTTTTGTTTTCCCCTTTGAATAGTTCGGAAATCCAGCTAAAAAAAGATTCTTCCTCTTCTGGTTCGGGAGGAATTTCTTGGCTTGGGGCGGAGCAACTGCTTAAGAGTGCGCACGTTGAAAGAAGGATGAAAAATGTAGTCTTGTTCATATTACGTTTCTTCTAAATGGTTGGTGAAGAAGATTCTTTTAATAATAAAAACGGAGGCATGAAGATCTCATCCCCCCGTTTTTTGCTTAGTTCCATTTGTTATTCCATTGCCTTGAGACTCATGTCCAATCCTTTTACAGAGTGGGTGAGGGCACCGACTGAGATGAAATCTACGCCACATTCGGCATAACTTCTCAAAGTCTTGATGGTGATGCCACCCGATGATTCTGTTTCAACCTGTCCGTTGACTATTTTCACGGCTTCTTTGGTTGTTGGTATGTCGAAGTTGTCAAACATGACACGGTCAACGCCTCCTACAGCCAAGGCTTGGCGCAATTCGTCGAGGTTGCGGACTTCCACCTCTATCTTGAGGTTTTTGCCTTTCTCTTTCAAATAGGCTTTCGTCTTGTTTACGGCATTTTCGATGCCACCTGCAAAGTCGATGTGGTTGTCTTTCAACATGATCATGTCGAATAGACCCATACGGTGGTTTACGCCTCCGCCGATTTTGACCGCCATTTTTTCCAAAACTCGAAGACCTGGCGTGGTCTTTCTCGTGTCGAGAATGCGGGTGTGCAAACCGTCCAATAGCTTGACATATTGTCTTGTGGTCGTGGCGATACCGCTCATTCTTTGCATGATGTTCAGGACGGTACGTTCCGTTTGGAGAAGTGATTGGTCCTTTCCTTCGACGATGAAGGCAATGTCGCCTGGCTTCACTTCAGCCCCGTCGTTTATGAATACTTCCATTTTTAAGTTCGAATCGAACTTGTGGAAGACTTTCTTTGCAATTTCAACTCCAGCCAAAATTCCGGGTTCCTTTATGAGGAGTTTCGCTTTCCCCTTTTTGTCGGCAGGGATGCATGACAAGGTGGAGTGGTCTCCGTCTCCGATGTCTTCTGCGAAAGCTAAGTTGAGCAAGCTTTCTATCAAATCGTTTTCAATCATTGCTATTTTCAATTCTTAATTGGTAAATCATGAAGTTGTTGGATGCACCTTTCTTCAGCCTGATTTGAACTTGATGTTGACCGGAACTTGTTTGCAATTTTCCCATGAGATACCCCGATTGCATCTTTTCCGTCTTGTGGGTCACAATGAAATTGTAGGGTCTGCATTTGCCAACATAGTTTTGTACGGCTGACAATGCTTGGCTTTTTCCTTTGGCCTTGTTCCCCTCTTGAATGCTGACTTCCACTTCGTTGTCAAGCAGGGAGGAGAAATTTTGAGTTTTCCCGTCGCATAGAACTTCCTTTACCTGTTTTTGAATGTCGTCTAAAGGTGTTGCGTTAGCGGAAAGAAAAGCCGTGCATACCATAAAAAGTAAAAGTAATCTTATGATTTTCCCTTTCATACTCGTTCTTTATTAGTGTGACATTGTGTGCCGTTATCACTAAAACCTATACAAAAATAGTGCCTAAACAAGCCAAAAAACGTTGGGTAAGCCGTATCTTTGTGCAATTATTCACTTTTTTTTATGGGTTACGGATGAAAGTAATACTTTTAACTGTCGGCAAAACTAACGAAATATATTTTAAAAACGCAATTTCCGAGTATCAAAAAAGGCTTAAATTTTATCTGCAATTTGAGATAGAGGAGTTGCCCGAACTGAAGAACACGAAAAGCCTATCCGAGGAGCAACAAAAACAGAAGGAGGGCGAACTAATTTTGAAGTCTCTTGTGGATTCGGACGATGTGATTTTGCTGGACGATAAGGGGGCGGAGTACACCTCCATGCAGTTCTCTTCCTTTATGGAGAAGCGGATGGCGGCAGGTTCTCGTCGGTTGGCTTTTGTCGTCGGTGGACCCTACGGATTCAGTGAAGCTGTCTATCAACGTGCGACGGGCAAACTCTCCTTGTCCAAGATGACTTTCTCCCATCAGATGGTCCGCCTTATCTTCGTGGAACAACTCTATCGGGCCATGACTATTTTGCGAGGAGAACCCTATCATCATGAATAGGCATGGATTTTGTGGTCTTGCGAATTAGTTATTGAAGTATAAGCATGGAAAACTTCGGATTTAGAAAAACGAAAAAGTGGCATTACATAATCTTGCTCGCCTTGGCCCTATTCTTCGCTGGAATGGGTATTTTCTTTGAGCAACGGTATTATGGTACGTCGCAACCGGAGATGGATGTCTCCGCTTTTTCGAATGTTTTGCATGCGAAGGAGAACACCGTGAAGGAGACGTTGGCCCAACTGCGTAATGAGGTGGAAGCGTCTGGTCTTGAGTGGCTTTATGCGAATGAACACTTCTATCGTTTGTCGGAGGAGAACGACTTGTCTTTCTTGATTTACGAGGGGGACTCCCTTTTGTATTGGTCGAATGACATAATCGATGTCTATCAAGTGAGCCGTTTCCCTTTCAAGCGGGGCTTCATGCTTCGGACCAATACGACCTATTGTGAGTGCATCCAGCTTTTCTCGAAAAAGTATCGGTATGTGGGCTTGATTAAGATAAAGGACTGCGTCTATCCGAAACTTTATACCAAGAACAACGATTACGCCAAGGGCTTCTCCTTGCCTGGCAATGTCATGATTGCGGAGGAGGGAGACAAAGAGGTTGTCCCTATCTATAATATGGATGGTGATCCTATTTTTTCTTTGGTTCAGACTCCGATTCTCCATTTCGACAGGTGGCTTTATTGGTCTTGTATCCTTTCGTGGTTTTTCGTCTTGTTGCTTCTTTTCAAGTTGCTGAGGATGTTCTGCTCCCGCTATAGGCTACAGTTGACTCATTTGAGAGGATTTCTGCCTTTTGCCCTCGTGGGGTTTGCCTTGTTGTTCCTCTTTTCGTACGTGCGTATTCCTGAAATCCTTTATTCGGGAGTCCTCTTTACGGAAGGTTACTATGCCTCTTCTTTTGCACCGTCGTTCGGACATCTTTTGCTCTATACGATTTACGCCTTTACTTGTCTGGTGGTGGCCTATCGTCATGTCTGTGCGCCTGCTCCGCTTTCCCAGTACGAAGAGGGGAAAAGGGTTCCGCTGGCTTTCGGCTTGCAACTTTTCTCTTCGCTGATATTCTTTTTTGTCTATCGGCTTTCCGTCAATCTGATATACAATTCGAGGATCGACGTGGCTTTCGTCTTTGTGAAGAATGTCTCGCTTGAGACGATTGCTTCCCTTTTCTTGATCTCTTCTTGGTTCTTTTTCTGGGGATTGGTCAATGAACGGATTCGCCGCATTTATACGGAGGGGCTGACGTTGAAACAGTTGGTTCTCCTAAGGGGAGGCTTGGCTTTGTTGTGGCTTGTGCCATTGTTGATATGGGGAAGGCAGGTGGATCTTTTCCTCTATCTTGCATTCTTCGTGATAGCTTATTTCATAGATGTCTATAAATACTTCTATAAGACTACGACATTCATCTATCTGACGGCCTTGGTCTTCCTCCTCTTGAACACCATCATTTCGGTCTGTTATGGCCACAGTGAAATCAATAATGATTTGAAGTGTTTTGAGTTGGCCAAGCGACTTAATGCAGGCAATCGATTCATGTTGGATCGTTCGGCCGAGGCGGTGATAAGGGCGAAAAACCCTGAACTTCTGAGTGATAGGACGATAACGCAGTTGATGACCGATTCGCTTTCGGATCAATCTGCCCGAAAAATAGAGTATATCTTGCGAAACCACTATTTCGAAAAGTTTTGGAATGTCTATGACATGAGCGTGCAGATTTGTGGGGATATGGATGAGATAGAGATCCGAAAGGGAGTTTATGGCGATGTGGTGAGTTGTCCGGCGACCATCTTGACTGATACGGCGAAGTTTGTCCGTCTTGGAAACACGAATTTTTATACGAACAAGGATGAACGGCTCTCCGTCTGCTATGTCGGTGATTTCCTCTATGACGAATATCATCTCTATGTGAAGTTCTTCCCGAACATCTTTTATAACCGTATGAGTTTCATAGAGCGTGTTTCGCGTTCGGATGCTTCGGATGTGGAGAATTTGTCGTCAGCCAAATATTTTGAGAACGAACTTCTCTTTGTATCAGGAGATTATCGTTATCCCAATGGGGTCTCTTGGATTCCTGAAAACATCACCACTTCGGCGAAGTTCGCACAGAATGGTTACGACCATTATGTTTGCCGTTTCGATGAGGATTCAGTGGTGGTGGTGAGCAAGGAGCGTATGCAGAGCTATGCCTACATCTTGTTGCTTTCCTATATGTTTTCCGCCTATATTTTGGGTGCTTTGCTGGTGATGCTTGCATTCAGGGTGAAGAATCGGAAGGTGGGTCGTTCTTTGCTGACCCGTATGCAGACGTTGTTTGTCATACCTTTGCTCTGCTCTTCCGTGATATTGGGGTCCATTTCCGTTTACTATTTCTATTGGCAGTATAAGAACAACCAAATGGCGGAGTTGGGAAGAACGGCCGACTCGATTCAGCAGAGTTTGCAGGACCATATCGGATTGATAGACCATCTCTCCGATATGCCGGAAGACGAACTCCGCATGATGCTCCATGAAATATCCAATCTCTTCCGTTTGGATGTCATCCTTTACGACAAGAGGGGAGTGCTTTATACCTCGTCGCTTACTTCTCCAGATGTGGTGAGCGTCAACAAGGTGGGTACCATGCTGATGTCTCCTCGCGCACGCTTCTCCAAGTCATCGTCCTACTATCAGATTGACAACAAGATGGGAGTGGATTGTGCCTCCTATTTCGTGAAGGCTTATAATAGGAAGAATGCGCATATCGGTTATATAGATTTATTGTCGTCGTCGGCTGCCACCCGAATGAAGCGGGATATGATGAATAATGTCGTGATCGTCGTCGATTTGTATCTGGTGATTATGCTCCTTTCTATCTTTGTTATTTGGTTGATTAACAAGAAAGTGACGAAACCTATTGTGACTCTTTCCGAGAATTTCGAGCAGATTAAGTTGACGGGAGAGAATGCGAAGATTGACTATGCCTATGACGATGAAATCGGTATCCTCGTGCGTCAATACAATAAGATGGTGGATGAGCTGATGGTCAATGCTGGTAAGTTGGCTAAGTCGGAGCGTGAGTTTGCTTGGCGTGAGATGGCGCGTCGTATTGCCCATGAAATCAAGAATCCGTTGACACCGATGAAGTTGAGTGTCCAAATGGCCATTCGTAAGAAAGAGTTGGATCCAGAGGGATTCGACGAGTATTTCAAGAAGACGGGTGCTGTTTGGATTGAGCAGATAGATAATTTGTCGCGCATCGCTTCCGAATTCTCCAATTTCGCCAAGATGACCCAAGGAACGGTGGAGCGCATCGATCTTGTAGAGAAACTGACCTCTGCCGTCAGCCTTTTTGAAAACAATATGGAGGAGGTCGATTTTGAATTGGAGTTGAACGGCATTGAACATTCCTACTCCCTGCTGGACGGAAAACAGTTGGTTCAGGTCTTTAATAACTTGTTCCGCAATGCGATTCAGTCAATCCCTTCCGATCGCAAAGGAAAGGTTTTGGTCTCCTATCGGGAGGTGGATGGCATGGGCTTGATCGCTATCCAGGATAATGGGTGTGGTATTCCTGACGAAATCAAGGACAACTTGTTCTTGCCTAATTTCACGACAAAGACGAGTGGTATGGGCTTAGGCTTGGCTATCGTGAAGAACATCGTGAATTCAGCCAATGGATTTATCTGGTTTGAGTCTAAATGGAAGGAAGGAACTACCTTCTTCTTGAAATTCCCTTTGTTGGCGGAGGTATAAACCTGTAGGATGAGTTTTGTGTCATCCAATGGGAGGTAGGCCTTGGGGTACAAATATCCATTCGATACCATATATGGACAGGTTGCCATTGTTTTGTTGGATGCGTAGGTTCTGCTCCTAATCGCCTATGCGGTAAGGTCTATGAAATAACCCTCAGCTTGGATAGTCCAAATAGTCATTGATTAGACAAAAGCCGATTGAGAATGATAAGTATGGAATTTGGGGAATGGACGATTTAGTCTTATTCCGCATTCTCGTCTGGTTCTTGGTGGATGTGGATTTGAAGGTCGTTGCCGAATCGCATCCGTAGTGCGTTCTCTACTTGGGTGGAGATGTTGTGGGCTTCGACGATGGTCATGGTCGGAGCGACGACAAGGTGGGCATCGATGATGATGCTAGGACCGTTTCTTCTGGTCTTCAGTTCGTGTATTCCTTCCACGCCTTCTACTTCGGTGGCGATCTTCACCATCTCTTGTTCCATGTCGGCAGGCAAGGAGACCTCCAATAGTTCGTTAAGGGACGGAATGGCCATGTGGATGGCAGTCGCTATGATGGCGATGCTTATGCAGCAGCTGACGATAGGGTCAAGCACGGCCCATTGTTTTCCCAAGTAGATGGCTCCTCCGATACCGATGGCGGAACCTATGGACGAGAGAGCGTCGGAGCGGTGGTGCCATGCGTTGGCGAGCAGGACGGGGCTGTTTAGCTCGTGGCTTGCCTTTTTTGTATATTGGAAGAGTATCTCTTTCAAGATGATGGAGCAAATTGCCGCCCAGAACGCAATCATTCGGGGCATTTCTATCAGTTCGCCCTTGAAGAAACCAGAGATGCTGGTGATTCCTTTGGCGAGCATCTCCACTCCGATGACCAACAAGAGGAGGCTGACGAATAGGGTGGCCATCGTCTCGTATTTCCCGTGGCCATAGCCATGGTTGTGGTCTTTCCCTTTGGACGAGATGCGGACGCAGAGAATGATGACGATGTCGGATATAAAATCGGACAATGAGTGAATACCGTCGGCGAGCATGGCGGCACTATGGCCGAAGATACCTGCTGCTATCTTACCTCCCGTCAGGAAGAAGTTGACGATGGAACCTGTCAAAGTTACATTAGTAATCTTCTTTTCTCTCTCTTTTATGGCGTCCATAAATTGGGGTGTTTTAGTTGCTCTTGTGAATTTTTATCAAACCGTAAGTAGGCTTGGAGTGCAAAAATAGAAACCTATTTTTTATTGGCAAAATCTTTGGAAAAGAAAACTTGCCTATTCTTATCTTGTCCATTCCTTAACTTGAAAAATGAGAGCCTCCTTCTTTCCCTTGTTTGGCATTAGTGACCGCCAAGACCGGAACTCATCGACTTGGCAAGAGCACCAATATAAACTGATATGATGAGCCATAACATTAGGGTAGGAAAGTAGGTGCCAAGCGTCATATAAATGAGTGCGCTTGAGGCTGCCGTTATTCCTGTTTTTAA
This sequence comes from Paludibacteraceae bacterium, assembly GCA_017961765.1. GTDB lineage: Bacteria > Bacteroidota > Bacteroidia > Bacteroidales > Paludibacteraceae > RGIG10190. The sequence goes on from JAGCWQ010000102.1 coordinate 10,961, forward strand.
CAACACCTTAAAGATGCTTTCTCTAAGATCCATTGTACTCTCCAAAATATAATAGATGAGGCTTGGTGGTGCGGCGATAATGACGTATTTCTGTACTGTTTCGTCACTTGTGACAATTGCATAAATGGTGGCGAAGAAGATGACTATCACCAGAAGTGCGGAACTGCGGACTATGGCCTTGTCAAAATAGTCGGAAGAGATGTCTATCTTGTTTCCGATAATCTGCAATATTGTTTTGGCTTTCATACTAAGCGTGGCATGGGAGTTGGGGTCGAAATATAGAGTCAGCAGTCTCTTATAGGCCTCTCCTCTAAGATCTCCTCTAAAGATAGTCGCTTGTTTGTAACAATAGGCCGCCTCCTCTAAGTTTTGTTCTGTGCCATCTCCATGGTAGTAGCAGTCCCCTAACAATAATTGTGCCTCTATCTTTCTTGAAGACTTTTGGAAGAGTTGAAAAGCCTTTTCTTTGTCCTGAGGAACTCCTTTCCCTTCAAGATAGCACATTCCTAACCAAAACTCGCCTATATAAAAGTCGTAGTAGCTGTAGTGGTGTTTTGTGGATTCTGTAAACCATTTGACAGCTTCTTTATAGTCTTGTTTTACTCCTTTCCCATAGAAATAGCGTCTCCCAATTTCAACAAGGGCAAGGGAAGTTGTTGTGTTATAGTATTTTGTGCCTTCGATGAGTTTTTCGATTGTTGCATCATCATATATTCCTCCTTCGCCCAAAATAAAGCCCATATCATAATAAAAATAAAATCCTATGTTGTCTGTTTGAATTTTGCAAATTGGCAAAAATGTTTGAATGCCTCAAAGGTACAAACATAATTGGAATAAATGGGATGTCTTTAGGAGGAAATGCCATTAAGTGCGATGAGTGCGTTGCTAACGCAAGGAGTGTATAGTCTTGAATGTTTTATTCAATGGTCCATGAATTAGGATAAAGAAACAAAACTCTTTAATTTTTAAGAAAGCCCCTTGCAAACTATCTTTCCCTTTGCGGAAACCAAAGATTTTATTATTTTTGGATGAATTTTTGTGCGTTGCTTCCTCCTCTTTGATGAGGAAGGCCGTGCTGGGGAGGATCCGTTCGTCGGAGGATTTTTGTCTCTTACTTTGTTGTCTAAAGGCTTGATGTTGTGGTTTATACGTCAAGCGTGGAGTTTTGAGAATCCTAGACTTGAAAGCCTAACTCGTTGGCGGATGGGCTCTTTTGATTTTAAAATAGATATTGATGACCATGAGGTATAGTTTGATATTTGTCTTTTTGCTGTTTGGCGTTGTGGAGGCATTCTGTGACGGCGGTAGCAATGTCTATAAATTTTTGTCCTTGCCCAATTCAGCACAGGTGGCGGCTTTGGGTGGTAGCAACGTCTCCTTGAAGAATGGAGATGTGAACATGGTTTTTCAAAATCCGGCTCTTTTGGACAACGAGTTGAACAATTCCGTGGCGGTCAACTATGTGAACTATCTGTCGGATGTCAATTATGGTTCCGTTGCCTATTCCCGTGATATTAACACCTATAATTCATGGGCGATCGGTGTGACCTATTTGAATTACGGCACGTTGGATGGCTATACGGAGGAGGATGTGGAGACAGGCGAGTTCTCTGCGGGCGACCTTTGTGTTACGGCTCTATATTCCAGGCAGTTGTTTGACAGAATCCGTGCGGGCATGGCGTTGAAGCCAATCTATTCTTATATTGATTCGTATAGCAGTTTCGGCCTTGCCGTGGATGTGGGTGCTTCCTATGTTGATACTGCCCACGCCTTTACCATGGGTTTTGTTTTGAAAAATGTCGGAGTGCAGTTGACCGGCTATTACGATGACGAGGATTCGGAGCATCGTGAGCGTCTGCCATGGGAGTTGCAGTTCGGATTGTCGAAGCGTTTGAGTCATGCTCCTTTCCGTTTTTCGCTGACTTTCACGGATTTGAACCGTTGGGATTTGGATTACTATCGTTCGCCTAAGAGTGCAAGTGATGCGGAAGACGATATTAGTTGGGGCGATATGCTTTTGCGCCATACGTTGATAGGTTTGGAGTTTCTTCCATCCAAGAGTTTCTCTTTGTTGGCGGCCTATAACCATCGCCGTAGTCAAGAGTATGATTTGGAGGATTCGAAGTCGTTCAATGGCTTCTCCTTGGGTGCTCAGTTGAACGTCTATAAGTTCAAGTTGGGTGTTGCCTATGCTCAATATGCGGCTGCCGGCAATACGTTGACGCTCTCTTTGGCGACTTCGTTGGACGAGTTTAAGAAATAAGGATTTGATTATTAATTAGGTAAAGATAGATATATGAAAAAAATCATAGTGGCCATTGATGGGTTCTCTTCCTGCGGAAAGAGTACGATGGCGAAGGATTTGGCAAAAGAGGTGGGCTATGCCTATGTGGATAGTGGGGCGATGTACCGCTCTGTGACTTTGTTTTGCCAAAGAAACGGCTTGATCAAAAATGATGTGGTGGACGAGGAGGCTTTGCAACGTGCCATCGATTCGATTAAGATTGAGTTCCGTTTGAATGAGGAGACGAAGAAAAACGAGACGTTCCTCAACGGGGAGAATGTCGAGTCGGAGATTCGTTCGTTGGCAGTTTCCAATCAGGTGAGCATCGTCAGTGCAATTCCTTTCGTGCGCAAGGCTATGGTGCTCCAGCAGCAGGCCTATAGCAAGGATAAGGGGATCGTGATGGATGGCCGTGACATCGGAACTACCGTCTTTCCTGATGCCGAGTTGAAGATTTTCTTGACCGCCTCTCCTGAAATCAGGGCGCAACGTCGTTACGATGAGTTGAAGGCGAAGGGGCAGGAAGAGAAGTACGAGGATATCTTGGAGAATGTGAAGAAACGTGATTATACAGACCAGAATCGTGCGGAAAGTCCGTTGAGGAGGGCAGACGATGCCATTTTGCTCGACAATGGAAATATGACGATCGAAGGTCAAAAACAGTGGTTGTTGGAGCGTTTCAACGAGGCTTTGAAAAAGGCGAATGCGTGATATGGAGGTCGAGATAGATTCTAATTCGGGTTTTTGTTTTGGTGTGGTGAAGGCCATATCCAAAGCGGAGGAGGAACTCTCTTCCGTCGGTTCCCTCTATTGCTTGGGCGACATTGTCCACAATAGCATGGAGGTGGATCGTCTTGCCCGAAAGGGACTGGTGACTATCGATCATGAGCAATTCGAATCTTTGCGTAACGCCAAGGTGCTTTTGCGTGCGCATGGCGAACCGCCCTCAACTTATGAGAAGGCTAAAAAGAACAGCATAGATATTATCGATGCCACTTGTCCGGTGGTTCTCAATCTACAGAAGAACATCAAGAAAGCCTATGACGAGGGCGACTCGGAGAATACGCAGATTGTCATTTATGGTAAGATTGGTCATGCGGAGGTAAACGGGTTGGTCGGTCAGACAGATGGCCGGGCTATTGTCGTGGAGAGCGTGGACGACTTGTCGAAAATAGATTTCACCAAGAAAGTCAAGCTTTTTTCTCAAACGACAAAATCTATTGACGGATTCAATCAAATTGTAAGCGAAATCAAGAAAAAAATATCAAATAGTGATGATTTTGAATATAATGATACAATTTGTCGTCAAGTGGCTAATCGAATACCTAAAATTGTTAATTTTGTATCGAGGCACGAATTGGTCTTTTTCGTTAGTGGGCGGAAGAGTTCCAATGGAAAAGTGCTTTTCGATGAATGCCGGAAGGTGAATGATCATATATATATGATTTCCGATTTGGACGAATTGGATTTCACCTTGCTGGACGGAGTCTCTTCCGTGGGCATTTGTGGTGCTACTTCTACGCCTAAATGGTTGATGGAGGAACTTAAAAAAGAGATAGAGAATTATTTGAACGGATCCGCTCTAGAGGCGGGTACGAAGAAGTGAACGAGGATTTTAAAGTGTAAAGGTCATGTATGAGGTTAAGTGTATTGGTATTCTGACATCAGGTGGCGATGCGCCTGGCATGAATGCTGCAGTTAGGGCTGTGACGAGAGCAGCTATTTACAATGGCATTGCTGTGAAGGCAATTTATCGTGGTTATAAAGGTTTGATATCCAATGAGATTGCGGATTTCAAAACTCAGAGTGTAAGTAATATCATCCAACAGGGTGGTACCATTTTGAAGACGGCTCGTTGCATGGAGTTCAAGACGCCGGAAGGTCGTAAGGTTGCTTATGACAACATGGTGGCTGCCGGTATCGATGCGCTTGTCGTGTTGGGTGGAGACGGTACGTTTACGGGTGCCCGCATCTTTGCGCAAGAGTATAATGTTCCTGTGGTTGGCGTGCCTTGTACGATTGATAACGATTTGGCTGGTACGGATTTCACTATTGGTTACGATACGGCGTTGAATACGATTATAGAGGCTGTGGATAAGATTCGTGATACGGCCAACTCTCATGAGCGTCTCTTCATCATCGAGGTGATGGGTCGTGATGCTGGTTTCTTGGCCCTTAATGCTGCGTTGGCTTCTGGTGCCGAGGCTGCCATTATCCCGGAGATTCAGACAGGTGTGGACCAATTGAGCGAGCTTATCGGTCGTGGTTTCCGTAAGTCAAAGAACAGTAGTATCGTCATCGTGGCCGAGAGCGACGTGACAGGCGGTGCTTTGGGTGTTGCCAGCCGTTTGAAGAAGGAGCATCCTGAGTATGATGCCCGTGTGACGATTTTGGGACACATCCAGCGTGGTGGTTCTCCAACGGCTCAAGACCGTATCTTGGCCAGCCGTTTGGGTGCTGCGGCTATCCAAGCCTTGTTGGAAGACCAACGTAACGTCATGGTGGGTATTGTTAACGACGCTGTTCACTATGAACCGTTGGCAAGTGCCATCAAGAACGAGAAGCCGGTTAACCGCTTGAATTTGGATGTCTTGAAGATGTTGTCCATCTAATGGATCAATACAATTCGCCTTGCCTCTAAGGTAAGGATGTCTATAGTCTTAGCCCTTGGAAACCTTCGTGTCTCCAAGGGCTTCTTTCTCCCTTGGCTTGCACAGTCTTGAATATTTGCTAATTTTGTTGAGTCTCTAATGCTTAGAATATTGCTGTTTTATGAAAATATATGTCCTTGCTCTTTTCCTATTCACAAGCTTTACGTTAACTGCGCAGTTCCATTATGCGGATGAACTTTCCCGATTTACGGAGGAGGTCTCATGGAAGAGTCTTGAACTTAAGGGGAGGGTGGCTCGTATAGAGCAGCGGTATCGGCCGGCTTCGATAGGGAGTCTTCCTCTCGCAAAGCGGGTGCCCAATGAATACATAACAAGCTATCTCTTCAACGGTGAGGGACTATGTGTTCGTATAGAAGGGAAAAGTTGGAGCTGCGGCAAGGATACAACGGTAGGTGGACGTACCTATGAGTATCAGAATGGAAAATTGATTAGGTCTTTGGAGTTTCTTCCAGAAAAGCAAGATTCTGCAAAGCTGGAATTGGCTTACGACAATAGGGGATACCTTCTGAACAAGAGATGCTATCATAAGGCGTTGGGCCAATCCGAATGGATTTATCAATGGCTGTATAGTTATGATACGGACAAAAAAGGACGTGTGGTAAAACAAGTCGTCACGACGCCGGAAGACGATAAGTGTGAAGAGGGAGGGAAAAACCACCAAGATTTAAAGGAGCCTACTCTATATGCTTATGATTCAAAGGGAAAAGTCGTCTCAGTCGATTATGGCTCTCTTGGTTTTGCAACCTATAAATACAAGAAAGGAAAGCTGGTCGAGGCCAAAATGAAGGGAGGCGTAGAACTCGCATTCAAATATAACAAGCAGGGCGATGAAGTGGAGATGCGTATCTTGGGTGAGCGTAATGTCAATCCTTCGTATCAAGAGCAGAAATCTATTTCGGATAAATTGAGTTGGCGTGTCGACGACTCTTTTGTTGCCAACTTTGTAGCCCAGTGCAAGGCAAAGAAGGATGATATCGGGAAGGAAGTCGTTTTTACGGGCTATGAGTACGATGCCCAAGGTAATTGGATTCGGAAAGTGGCGGTGAGTATGTTTTGGGGAACTATAGAGGTGACTGACCAGAAGATTGAATATGTGTCGGAAAAATGAAAAAATCATATCTAGTTTTATGAATTTCTTTTCGTGCGTGTTATCTTTGCTTTGGGTAATGTTTATTCATGGAATGGATATATGAGAAGTTTTAAATACGTACTAATTTTCTTTTGTGTGATGGTCCTTTCCCAAAGGGCTGATTCCCAATCCTATCGTTCGGCAGAGACTATCGCTTATATTGAGCAATACCATAAGGTGGCTATCCGAGAGATGTACAAATACAAGATTCCGGCCAGCATCACGCTTGCCCAGGGCATTTTGGAGTCGGGTAGTGGTCGGAGCGACCTCTCTACGGTGGCCAACAACCATTTCGGCATCAAGTGCACCAGCGATTACACGGGGCGTAAATTCTTGAAGGATGATAATAAGAAGGATGATTGTTTCCGTGTCTATGACCATGCGGACGGCTCCTATCGCGACCATTCCTTGTTTCTGACTACTCGTAAGCATTATGCTTCCTTGTTCACGTTGTCTATCACCGATTATAAGGGATGGGCGAAGGGTTTGAAGGCGGCGGGCTATGCCACCAATCCGAAGTATCCGAGTTTGTTGATTGAGGTGATTGAGCAGAATCGTTTGTACGAGTACGATCGTCATCCAGAGAAATATTTGTCGAAGGCGGATGCGGAAAATTTCACGTTGGACGATAATCCGAAGCAGAAAGAGAAGGAGGGCGGAAAAGTGTCCGATCAAGAGCCTTCTATTGTCAATGGAAAGTTGAATGGAGTGCCTTGTGTCGTGGTTCAATCGGGCGATACTTTCTATGGCCTTTCCCGTCGCCATGGCTTGTCCATCGAAAAACTTCGGTTCTATAACAATTTCCCAGAGGATTACGTCCTGAAGGCTGGCGAATATCTCTTCTTGGATCGTAAGCAACGGAAGAATCCCGATTATCCGACCTATATTGTGAAGAAGGGAGATACGCTTCTCTCTATTTGTCAGAAGTTTGGTGTTCGGAAAAGAGGCATAAAACGCCATAACAATTTGGAGACGGATGAGGTGAAAGAGGGACAATTGCTGATGCTGAATTGGTAAGTTTGTTTATCTCTAAATTAGCAAATGTGATTGTATGAAAAATTTTTTTAGGTTGGGTGGACTGCTTTCGTTGTTGTTCCTTTTGTGCAGTGGTTGTATGGGGGGCAGGAATGTTTCGACGGAAAGACCTCAAGTCACTGGGGAGTTAGACTCGATTCGTACCCTCGGGCAATATGGATGGTACTCTGCCTATTTGCCTTTTGGCCCTAGGGTTTATAGTTCTTTTGATATGAAAACAGGGGAGGGGCGGATTCGCTTGACAGATCATCCTCTTGATTGGTCTATAAATTGGAAAACCCGTGTGACCGAATGTGGAGATACAATTAAATTGGAACTTTTTTCTTCTGACACGCTCGACAGCTCCAAGCACGGTGGTCCTCGCTATTATGATATTTCAACAAAGTTGGTCGGTGTGCAGGCAAAGCGCTATGTCGTTTCTGTCCTTCTTCCTCAAGAAGGATACTTCCATTATTCCTATTCTTTCGTGATGGATTTGAGGGATGGAGTGGAAGGCAAGTATCACGACGTGGATGGAATGAGGAGAGTCGTCTGTTTCCCTGATTTGTACGACTGTTTAGATGCCTTGCCATTTTCGAAACCAGATCTGCCGTCAGACTTTTTCCCAGAAGGAAAGAGTTCGTGTCATTAAGGAGTGGGGCTTATACCCTGTGATTTCTTGCCGATAAAGGCAAATTTTTGCTGATTTTATTGGAATGCAAATATGCAATCATTGAAAACTGATGAGAAAGGAAGCACTGATGAAAAAACTTCTAAGCATTGTAGTACTAATCATTCATTTGGCAATGTTGACAGATTCATTCCATTTGATTTACATGTACAACTTTGGTGGAGTGTTGTTCTGTTTCATGTATCCGAATTGGTTGTTGATCCTGAATTCGATTCTCAACATAGCAGGAATATACCTATCCATACGCTTGTATAAAGAGAAAATCGATATAAAATTGTTTTTGCTTCTGACGGTTCTGATATGGGTTATGGTGGTTGGAAGTTTATATGCACCGTGTTCTTTGAAATTATAGGGACGGAATAGAAAGGATTCCTTGCGGTGTTATACTTCGATGCTTTTACATGGGCTAAAAGACTCATGCTCTCCATGAAAGACATATCCTAACTGATTGGATACACATTGGGTATTGCCTATCTCAACATCTACATTGTAGTGAGAGTGGCCATATATCCAATAATCTATGCCGCTATCCTTGATATAGTCTTCTAGTTCCACCGTGAAGGCTCCGTTAGCTTGACTGTCAGCGAACTTTGGACATTGCATCTGGAATGATGGTACATGATGGGTTACAACAATTTTCTTTTTTGCTTTGCTGCTTGAAACTGCATTTTTCAAGAAAGCCAGGCACCTTTCGTGTTCGTGGTTGAAGTCAGCGAACGAGAGAAGTTCACCATTGTAGATGATGCGTCGGAAGTCGCTTATCACTTGCTCCGTATAGTATGCATCCTTCAAGGGAATCTTGGCCCACAGTGTCGTTATGATGACGTCAATATCCCCTATATGTACGACAGTGTTATAATAGCTATGAACATTAGGGCGTATTTCAAGACAATAACCGTCGTTAAGTGTGGCGATGTCGTAAAACTTGTAAAACTCATGGTTGCCCATACATGCAATCACCTGCTGGTAGTTTTCAGATGCCCAGTCCCAGAAAGGATGCTTGCTGTAGTTTTCATCTTCCAAGTAGCCAATATCCCCAGCCAAAACGAGAACGTCTCCTGTTACTTGAAGGGGATTCTCCTTTAGGTGTCTCCAGTTATCGGCGAACTCCAGATGGAGGTCTGATGCGTATTGTATTTTCATGGCTGTTCAGTGAATAATCCGTCCAATTGGTCTAGTAAGTTTTCAACAAATGATGTGTCTTGGTCAAGGACCTTGGCAAGAGGTTCCGAAAGTGAGTCCCATTCCTTTTTGATCGATGCGACAAACTCCCTTATGCAAGCGACTATCGGTTCTGGAGCAGTAATTTGACTCGCTTCCATGATGACCACGTTTTTCAGCACGTCTGATCGATGCTTCTTGATGTCTTTGCTGTTGACATGCTTTCCGTTAGCCTTGTCTCGAAGAAGGTTGAGGTAGGCACGTGATTTCAAGGCTATGAGTGCAGCGGAATCTGCATGGCGAATGCCATTGGTCAGTTTGCTGTGCTGGATGGTAAAGTGATAGAAATCATCATCCATGATGATTGCGCTCAGACTGGAGGTCTCCTCGCTAGTGGGAAGCAGCTCGATGGTCAGCCCTTTTGGCTTGCCGAGGATGTCTGGATGGCGTGACAAAAGTTCTATCATTTCTGGATAGCCTTGTCCTCCATTGACAAAACGGTACAGCTCGTACTTCGGAGTCTCGCCCTCTTCTCGTTTTCTTCTCTCTGGACGATACCCACCTTCACGCACAAATTGCCAGAAATGCTCGGCGAAGTCAGCAGTCATCTTCTCCACGATGACTATCATGTCGATGTCGTGAGTGGCTCGAGGGCGAACAGCTGTGCCAGTCATAGCGATGTCACAAGCCGTGCCACCAATGATGACGTAGTTCTCTGAGTATGCCTCAAAAGCCTCACGAAATTTCTCTAATCCTTCCATTCCGTTTCATTTATTAATCGTTCAACTTCACCTTCCACTCGTGGATCAGCATCCTCACGTAGTGAGATGGCCAATGATAGTCTGTCCACCCATTCGGCTTTTGTGTCAATGTTGGTGACTGGTGGGTATTTCCATGCCTCAATGATGATGTTGCCATCAAATTCATTGGGACGTACTAAGACGTTTGATGATCTGAAATCACGAAGTTGTTTGACGGTCATCATGATTGTCCTTTCGGGGTCAGGGTTGAGCCATGTGTAATGAGCCAAAGCGTTGATGCCACATATAGTGAAATGTTCTTCATCCAATAGCTCATCGCAGTAAATGCGCTCTTCGACAGGACTAATTAGGAAGGGTTGGGCTTGCTCCCACAGTTTCCTTCCTTTTTTGTCGAAATGGATGACTTTCCGTTTAGATCCATCTGATACTTTTTTGCACAGCCCCAAGTCTTCAAGGCAAGTAATGCCAAGAGTAATGCTTGCGTATGAATACGGTATCTTATTCTCTATGTCACGTGCGGCCAGTCCTTCGATGCTCTCTATTTGTAGGTGATAGAGCAGCAGGTATTGGGCGACTGGTGTCATCGCTTTTGCCATCTTGGTCTTGCGGATTCGTTCATTAGCCAAAAGCATCGGCAAATGAGCGAATTTGTCTGAAACAACGAAATAAACGTCTTTGTCAATGAGCCTTTGCCGTTCATAGGCAGGACATGATGGCAACAAAAAGACGGTAGGAAGCTGGAATAATGAAGTTAGATTGCTTGCCGTGACATACAAACTGCGCGGTGCAGCTATTTTCCCCTTGGGTTCTGCGAAAAGCAATGACATACCATGGATCTCTCCATCGTAGAACTTGTAAGCTAGTGAGTCCCCAATGGTGACACCTTTCATCTGCGCCTTGCTTCGCTCTTGCAGCTGTATGGGCCTTCCTAATATGGCAATGTCTCTCGTTTTAACCATTCTGCATCGTTTTAATGCCTTTTAAAACGATGCAAAAATATTAAAATAATTTGATATGGCAAAAGATTTTATCTCCCCCAAAAAAATGGTGGTATGTTTGTTGTATATTTGCCGTGCTAGGTTGCGCGGACTACCTTTTGTTCCGCCCGACATTTTTTTTCTATTATTTCGGCCCCAACTGTAGGGATAGCGTTTTTATAGATACTTTGGATTATTGTTGGTTAGAGTTGTTGATGAAATCCAATAAGGTAAAGAATATATACACAAATTGTTATTAAGGTGAGGTAATGGATTGATTCTTAGGAAAATTGTAGAAAGGTAGCCCACCTTGCGCTTCCTGAAAAACAACTAAGAACTGTTTGTAAGAAAAAGTAATATAATCTCTGTAATCATGTGGAAGGATCAAGGAACAACAGGAACTAAGGGCAGTGAAAATGGTATCATCATAAGGGATGAGGAATATAAAGAGCGGTGTCGTATCACTCTCGAACGGTGCGATAAATATGATGCTATCACCTGCGGCATATATGGCGCCATGCTTCACACCATCTTTTGTCACGAAAAGGAATCGGAAGGGAAGTATGATGCCATGAAGAAAGATTTGCAGGATTTCATAGACAGACTTCCCGCAAGCGAAGAGGAACAAGGATTATTCTACGAAAGGTTTGTAGAAAAGTATTTGGATGCTTAAGGGTAGTTGGGTTATTTATAGGTATTTGCGTGATTTGAAAAGAAAAAACAGCATGGAAAACACAAAGCGGTTTGATGAACTTATCAGGGGTTGTGTGGTAATCTTGTTTACTATTGCCATTTATGCCCAATCCCCCGTGTATGTCCGTACAATGCTTGGGGCTATTGTAACGCTGCCTCTCTACTTTTTGATGAAGAAGAAGGATATGCCGATCGTGGAGTGGTTGGTTGGATTCTTGTCGGTCGTGACTGCAATCTCCTTTATTGATATGATTGCAGCTAACACGATGAAGGACCATGATTTTTCGTTGATATTGAATCCCACAATAGTTGTTTATCTCCTATGCGCAGGAGGATTGTTTTATGTGGCAAAGAGATGCGATACGGATAGGCCGTTTGTTGATGCCGTTATTTGGGGCTTGGTGTTGTCTCCCTATGCGGCGTTGCTCGATAATTACGGTGATAGTGGCCATTGTGAATTCGTCAGATTTCTTGCATATATAATGATCTTGTTGGGGTGTTTGGCTGTGTCGTATTTCTATGCACATCGAAATAAAAGAAGAGCCTTCCCCGTGAAACTGATGTTTATGTTGCGTGTTTTGATTCTTTTTGCTGCAGGGTGTTTAATCGAGTTGAGTTTCGATATCGATTATTCTAATTATCCTCATCTGCTCCGCCATGTGCTGATCGTATTGTTGGCGTTCTCACTCTATCTTGTATTTATTTACCGTAACTCGTCTTACCGATTGGTAAGGAATTTCCCCGGAACCGAATTCCTGCATAAGTTTGGAAACGATACGCTAATAATAGTGATGGTATGGGGTGTTGGGTAGCATGCGTGTATATTCATCATACGCATCAGCCTCCTCACCCTTCTTTCTCCTATGCGGAAGTCCGGAGTCTCTTTCTGGAAATGCTCGTTTATGGAATCCTTCATCCCCACTACTCCCTTCCCCAGGAACTCCATGTGCTCCTTGTCGATGAACTTCATGATTTCATGAGTCTCGGAATCCATTTCCACGGGATGGTAATAATAACACCCTTTGCTTATGCCCAAGAGCTCCAATTGCTCGTTAAGGCTCAACTTGCTGGTTGG
>JAGCWQ010000103.1 GCA_017961765.1 Paludibacteraceae bacterium
AATCCAAGTACAATTTTTTTAGAATAGAACGTATTAAAAACTACGATGGTTACGAAATTAAAGGTGACGTTGGCTCAGTATATGATGACTATAAAGTAGGCGTCTTTTCTCTTGAAGGGAAACGCATGATCATTCCTTGTGAGTACAAAAAAATTGATTTGGTTGAGATGAATGGAGCCAACTATTTTAAGGCTAAGTCAGACGACAACCAATACGTCTATTTTACCCTCACGGGAGAGAAGGTGTCACACTCAAAGGAAGATAAATAATGGATAAGCGAAAACTTTGGATAAAAACATTGATTGTTAGTCTGATTCAGATTGTCATGTATCTGGCAATCTGTAATATAGCATTGAATATTCGGCATCACTTCATATCCACAAAGCCGGATTTGGCATGGGGGGTACTCAACTATCATTCATTTTATCTCTTTTGCTTCCTTGTCGTTTTCGGCAATTTTATTTCAACTATTTTATTCCAAAGGGGCAAGAACATCTCATGGATAATCTTTGCTTGTTCGCTGCTTATTTTTGCCATCTTTGTTGGAATGTCAGGTTTTCAATACACACCTTATCGATCTGGATTGTTATTAGTTTCAGCGCTGATTGCCTTGTTGATCGGGGTTTTGCTATTTCGAAAGAGACTGTAAGGTCATTATGAAAAGTGTCATAGAAAGGAAATCACACTTGAGGTAAAGGAAAAGAGTGGGGAAGTTCGCTCCTTCCGTTACTATTACGGCATAATTGATGTGGAGGCTTTGAAACGATGAGGATGGGCGGGCGGTTCAGGTTGTACTTGATTAAAATAGCACCATGCAAAAGCAGATGGTTTAGCCCGTTTTTACCATGTAAAAATGTAAAATATTTGTCGTAAATATTCTTAACTTAGCGAATCAAATAGAGACGATAAAATGTTAGAGAAATATGACATCATCTTGGCTTCCAATTCGCCAAGGAGAAAGCAGTTGTTAGAGGGATTGGGCATAAAATTCAGAACGCTCACCATCCCTAATTTGGACGAGAGTTATCCCGATGATTTGAAGGGTGGGGAGATTCCTCTTTACTTGGCTCAAAAGAAGTCGCAGGCCTACGAGCAACTCTTGCAGGATGAGACGATGATTATCACGGCCGATACGATAGTGTGGAACGACGGCCACGTTTTAGGAAAGCCCAAGAGTAGGGAAGAGGCTATCCGTATGTTGCAGTCGCTCTCCGGACATTCCCATCAGGTCTATACGGGAGCTTGTGTCAAGACGAAGGCGAAGACTGTCTCTTTCTGTTGCGAGTCAACCGTCAAATTCAGCCCCTTAACTCTCGATGAAATCGAGTATTATGTGGATAATTACAAGCCGTTTGACAAGGCGGGGTCGTATGGCATCCAGGAGTGGATCGGGTATGTGGCAGTGGAGTCGATGGAGGGTAGTTTCTACAATATTATGGGATTGCCAGTGCATCAGTTGTATGTCACGTTGAAGCAATTTGTATGAAGAAATAATTAAGTTCCAAGGAATTATGTTGGGATTCGATTTTTTCAAGGAAGAGAACGTCCATCTTTTGTTTGAGGAGAAATCACATGGGGATGAGTTCATTGCTTGTGTGGATTATTCCAAATTCGGCACCTATAGTCGGGAATTCCTCAATTTTGACTGGATTATTAATAATTTTCAAGGAGGTCATGGGGCATGATAATCTTACAACGCCATTCCGTTTATGCCGAGGGAAAAGAGATTTTTGTGAATCCTAATTATGAGGAGGTGAAGAGAATCAACAAGTTGACTGGCAAGATCAAGAAAGTGATCTATGATTTGGTGTTAGACAAGCCAATAAAGAAGAAAGAACCTTGCACACATTGGACTTATGGGTTGGACGTTTGTTTTCATAGTCTTGAAGAAGCAAAATTGGAAGCCATTAGATATTCGAATAGTGGGTATAAAGTGGCAATCATGGAATTTGTCGAGTCCCACGATATGTTTGCTTGGTAAAAAGTAGGTATTGTTTCTGTAGAGGCGCAAGATTTTGCGTCTCTACAATATAGGGTCTATGGATTTTTTATTCAGAATCGAGATTCCACGATATTCCAGTCGATGATATTCCAAAGAGCAGCGATATAGTCGGCTCTACGGTTTTGATAATCAAGGTAGTAAGCGTGTTCCCAAACGTCAAACGTAAGGATGGGTTTTTGGTTGTGGCGAAGCGGGTTGTCAGCATTGGTCATTTGTTGAATGCTTAGCGCTCCATTAGCATCGGCGCAGAGCCAAGCCCAGCCACTGCCGAACAAGGTAGAAGCTGCGGAGTTCATCTTGCTTTTCATCTCGTCGAACGAACCAAAAGATTGGATGATGGCATCAGCCAAAGCACCCGAGGGAGCCTTTTTAGAAGGCGATGGGGCGAACTGTTCGAAATAGAGGGCGTGGTTGAGCACTTGTCCCGCATTATTGCCGATTCCGCCTTGAGCTTTCGCTGCAATCTCTTCAAGGGAAGCATTTTCGAATTCCGTACCAACAATGAGGTTGTTTAGGTTGTTGACATACGTTTGCAGGTGTTTCCCATAATGGAAATTCAGTGTTTCTCCGCTGATTACAGGAGCCAAATCTCCGTTCCCATAGCGCAATTGAGGCATTTCGATAATTGTACTCATGATAATATAAATTTAAAATTTGCTGATTGATAAATTACTACAATTATAAGAAAATTAATCCATTTTTGCTATTTTATTTTTGCCTAAGATGGCGGTTTGTCGCACAAATTTTCGTTAAAGATCTCAGATTTCTCTGATTGTACGTATGGAATCTCTACATTGCGAGGAATCGTAAGATGGGCTTGTTATGTTTTTTTACCAGCCTTTTTCTTTGTGGAAATGATTATGGTGATAATTTCTAAAGATGGGCGATGCGTGGTCGATAATCTTGTAGGAACTATGGTTGTCCGAAAAGGCGATTATTTTTAATAAAAAAGGTTTGGAAGTGGAAAAGAGCGTGAGGGGAGCATTTCCCTATATTCTACTTAACATAATATCAATTATATAACAAAAGCGGATTTTGCGAAATAGGGGGCTTGGTGGCTGTTTTTACTCGAATTCTAGCCAATTTTGTATTGTAGATGGCTTATATCAAAATACCATTGCAATGATCAATCTCGTGTTGAATGATTTCGGCAGTCCAGCCCGAGAATTTTTCTTTTCGTTTTTGGAAATCGATAGTTTGGAATTCTACTTCAATCACATCGTAGCGGATGGTCTTTTTGATTCCTGGCAAAGAAAGACAACTTTCCTCCGTCGGATAAGGTTTCGATTTCTGGATGATGGTTGGATTGATGAGAATGATTTGCTTGTTTCCTTTGCATACGGCTATGATGTTTTTGGTTTCGCCAATCATATTGGCTGCCATGCCCACGCAGTGCTTCAGATGCGCACGCAGCGTATCCAACAAGTCTGTTGCGATGGTTTTGTCTAGTTCCGTAGCCGGCTCGGATTTTTGAGCCAGAAATACGGGATCGTGCATGATTTCTCGTACCATAATCGTATATTTTAAAAGATTTCTAATCGCAAAAATACCTAAAAATCCTTACTTTTGGGAAGGAAAACAAAAACCAATTGTAGTTATGACGAGATTTAAACTGGGCAGTTTCATCCTGCTCTCTTGCTTATATTCCTCCGTCTATGCGGAACGGTGGATGCAGAAGCTGGATTATTTCGATGCGCTGATAGAGTTGGAAAATCCGTATATTGGCTTCTATCGTACTGTCGGTAAGCATTTTACGCCAGAAGGAAACTCTGCGGCAAATACATGGGGCAACTTGACCCATTTGCGAATGGATATCTCTGCCTTTTCTGACAAAGCCGTTCTTTCTGTCAATGAGGCGACTGGCGACACGACATTCGGTGTTTCCCAACCCTTGACCCAAGATATGTTGGACGCTTTCGAAGCCACCTTGGATGGTGTGCGTAAGCGTGGTAAGACGGCAATTGTCCGTTTTGCCTACGATCCGTGGTTTAACGGGGCTACGAAGTGCGATCCTGACCAATCTGTCATTCTTCAACATTTGAGGCAGTTGGGCGAAGTTTATGCCCGCAATACGGATGTCATTACTTATGTGGAATTGGGAATGTATGGTAGCTGGGGCGAAATGCATTCGAGCAACAATGGAACCAATGCCAACATAGCGGAAGCTTTGCAGACATTGCTTGAATGTACCCCACCCGAGATAAAAATCGGCGTGCGTCGTCCGGATATAGTTGCCTATTGGCTGAAAGTGAACGAAGAAAACAACTATTTGGGTTTTGACATCGATTCGGAGAAATTCAAGTCGGCAGCGGCTGCTAAAGGCGACACCATCTATCGTGTGGGCATGTACAACGACGGCTATCTGGGCTCTTCCACTGATCTTGGGACTGTCGGTATGGGGGCTGCAGGTCATCAGATGACACGGGAGATGATGGTGAAATGGCTTAATAGATACTCCCTTCATACACCTTACGGAGGCGAGTTGGTGGCCAATTACAACGGAGACCACCCTATCAATACACCAGATTATCTTTCGAGGGAGGGTTTCAAAACCCATACCTCCTATCTTAACTACGAATGGCACCAACCGACCATATTGGCATGGAAAGACTCTATTTTCCAAGATGAGGGCTCCGAATATTATGGTTGTGACGGATATACCTATGTGGTCAATCATTTGGGTTATCGGTTCGTTCTAAGGGAGTCTATTCTCCCTGACCATGTTAAAAAGAATCTCTCTATCCGATTGTTAATCGAGAATGTGGGATTCGGAAACTTGACGAAATCTAAGAAAGTGACATTCCTACTCGACAACGGTACAAAATACTATGAGGTGGAGCCACATGCAGAAATTGATCCGTGTGAATGGTTGTCATATACGGTTTCCACTATAGAAACCTCTATCCTTCTCCCTCGTGACATAGAGCCTGGACTCTATAATGTCTATATCCGTCTTTCCGAGTATGGCGACGTGGCAACGGACAATAATCAATATTGCATACAGTTTGGAAATGTACAGGAGCAATACAATAAGAAATTGGGGGCTAATTTGATAGGTGAAGTACAAATAGATGGTGAGAATACGGAAATTGAGGATAGAAAGAAGGATGAGCCTGATTTCCAATATGGGAATGGCGCATTATATTTGTCCAATTGCGAAGAAATCGAGATTCATACAGTGGAGGGAAAATGCTTATATCATAAAACAGGAATTAAGGGGGATGCTGTGGTGCCTCTAAGTTTGCTGGAGGGTACAACCCCTACCCTGATTTTGGTTACGTTGAAAAACGGAAAAAGGCAAATCACGAAGAGACAAGTAATCCTCTACAAATGAGATACTTATTGGCTGGAAGCCAATCCAATTAGTAACCGGGTACGAAGTGCCCGGTAGATGTAGATGATGGAATGAGTGGCTGGAAGCCACTGTTTTGCTGAAAGTTCAGCTTTCCATCTGTGCCTCCGACTTAGTTGCTAACCGACAGCACCTGCGGTGCAATCTGTTACTAGTAGGAAAGGCTTTCAGCCTAGCCGCCCAAAGCAACACTCATCTGGCTTGCAAACCCTAAATTATAGGCTAATGGAAACAAAAAATCCCGCCTAATAGCGGGATTTTTTGTGTAATATTTGTCAGTTTAGCTAGTCAAATATTTTTTTGTCTTTCATCGTGTTGTCTTCATAGACAACTGAATAACGGACGGCTTTGTTCAATGACAATACGGAAAGCCGGAATTCGCCGTTGTCGTACTGATAAAGTTTTATATTGACTTTATCGTAGTTCTGATCGGCACATTCAAAACTGACGTATTTATGGTCGCGCTTTATCACCCATTTCTTAGGTCTGCCGAATATCTTGTAGTCATGAGCTTCGCGCGTCTCCAAATTCTCCACATATATGGATTCGTTTCCCAAATCCAACGTGATTTCAGTCTTGTTGGCTCCCCAACATCCCCAAGAGAACAAACCGTTCTTATCCAAACCCGACGTACCTTCTGCGGCACGATAAGACTTGAAACGTACGATCTGTGCTTCCGTCGTTGTTGATGAGAAAGCAAGCATTGCACTCAAGAAAAACAATATGTGTAAAAAATGTTTCATACTCATTTCCGTTTATACAATGTAAGAGTTTAGTTCCCACACTAAAAAATCATCCTCACTTACAAAGATAAAAGATTGTTTTCTAATTGTCAATTATCAATCACCCAATTCTTATTATGAATTTTGATATTTTTTATGTCAATCTTCACATCTTCCTTGCGAGTGATTTTGATTTCGTACTGCTTGCGTGACTTATTGGGGATGCGATTGCTCCTCAACCAAGGGTTTGCATCCTTTAATAACTGGTACGAAGAACCGTTGGCAATGGCAAAATCTGTCAAGTTGTCAATAGTCGTATCTATCTTAACAACAGTCTGTTTGGGCATCGAGTAGAGGTCGGACCGATGGAGAATGAAACCGAATTTGCTCGGGTTCTCCATGATCATTTTGGCCAACACGATTCGGAAAACGTAGCGATTGGTCTCTTCGCTGAAGAGCATATCGAAATACGAGTTGCATTTTTGTGTCTCCATTTGCCTCAATACCCTCGCACGCCCTGTATTGTAGGATGCGGCGGCCAGCGACCAACTATTTGTCAGTTCATACGTCCTCGTCAAGTAACGGCAAGCCACTACAGTGGCTTTCTCCAAGTTGTAGCGTTCATCAACGTCGTCGTTCACTTCCAATCCCGCTTCCTTTCCCGTATCTGGCAGAATTTGCCAAATTCCGGCTGCCTTGGCAGGTGACAAGGCACGAGGGTCCAAGTTGCTCTCTATCAAGGCTAAATACTTGAAGTCGTCGGGAACTCCCTCCTTTTTCAATATAGGCTCGATGATAGGGAAAATCTTGTTCGCCCGCTTTATCATCAAGAAGACTTGCGAATGCCAATAAGAAAAACTAATCAGCTCCCTGTCAAAACGCTCCTTCAAATAGTAATTCGACAAGTCTATCTCCTCTCCGCAAAAGGATGCTTTCGGCAACATCGCCGGCGCAAAGTTCTGTTGAACCTCCCTTTGCTCTATTATGTTATCTTCGTCCTTTGTACCGGACAAGCAGTTAGACATGCAGATGGCCGTCAAAAGACCGACCGCTGCAAAAGACCATTTCCGTCCCATCTTCAATCATCAAAATATTATTCAACATTCAACCTCTCTTGTCATCCAATAGGAAGGAGTCCTACCCTTCTCCTCTCCCTCTCCTCGCTTTTCTGAAAATCAGTGTGTTCTGAATTTCCGTTAAGCGTGGAATACCAGCATCGGTGTATTGCTGTGGAATACCATTTTCCTCGCCACACTTGGATTAAACAAGCGCGTGAATATGTTGCGCTTATGCGTGGTTATGGCAATAGCATCTATGCTGTTCTTCTTTATATAGTTGTCTATTGTCGTAAGCATATCCTCGCCCCGCAAGATGTCGTAGGCAATCTCTTGGTTGTGATAGTACTTTGCGAAATAATCCTTAATACCCCTCAACTTGATCTCAGACCAAGCGTTCTCCTTCTGTACGTAGTGGATGAAGTGTATCTTGAATTTGAATGGTTTCATCACTTGCATGAGCTTGTCGAAAGCAACCAAATCCTTGTCGTCGAAATTGGTGGCATAGGCAATGCTCTTTATGTCCTCGAAGCTTTGCATCGAAGCATTCTCCGGAATGGCGAAAACCGGAACCATAGAGTGGTCTATGATCTCAGCTGTGACGCTACCAATCAAATCTTGGTCTTTCTTGTCTTTTCCCCTCGTACCCATGATGATGAGCAAAGGATTGTGGTTCTTCGCATAACGGGATATCTCCTCTTCTGGGACACCTTCGCGCAATACGAACTGGTAGTTGACCTTCGGCAACGTGCCATCCGCAATTTTCTTTTCGATGTCCGCTTTCTGCTTTTCCACGTCCTGCTCTACCTTTTCCTTGAAGTTCTCATCTTCCGGTCCTCCGTCATAGTTGATCACGTCGCCAATCGGCATCGTATTGAATGACGGATTGTAGTAGGCGTGCAATAAGACAACCTCCGCTTTCTTCTCCGCTGCCATGCGAAATCCCATCTCGTAGGCTTTGGTGGAATAATCGGAGAAATCCACAGGGACAAGGATAGTCTTCAATCTGTTTTCCTCTTCCAATGCTTGTGCAACAGCCTCGTTTCTATCCATCGCCTCAATGACTCCCAATGCACGCGCCAAATCACTCTCCCTAATACGAACTCTCACTCCAGCTGAAACGACTGGAAGTATTTGATTCACATTCTGTATATATGCCTCGATACCATGGGCCTCCAATACTGATTTCAATATCTGGGCCTTTTCGTAGGTATGGATGGCTACAGTTACTAAAGTATCTTCCATGGCTCCCTGTTTTTAGTTGTTTTACTTTTTTATGTAAATATATACAAATTCTTAAACTTTGGTAAAAAATAGACCTTTATTTTTCTCCAGATTCTCATTTTTTAGAACTTCTCTCTGTTTGTCCCCCATAATAAAGAGGCTCAGAAATAGTTCATATTGCTTTTATTGTTATCTTCGTATCAAAATCGAAAAAGGGAATGCGGTCGCTAAGCCCGACTGTTGTGTTTCCCGTTAAAAACAAATAGAATGATTACATTTCCGAATGCTAAGTTAAACATTGGTTTAAATATAGTGGAAAAGCGTAAGGATGGTTACCATAACCTTGAAACGCTCTTCTATCCTATTCCCGTCAAGGATGCGTTGGAGTTGGTTCCTTCTGCCCAGGGGAAAACTTCGTTCCACGCTTCCGGCATAGATGTGGGCGGCGATGCGGAATCTAATTTGGTGATGAAAGCCCTTCGCTTGCTGGAACAGGATTTTACGATTCCTCCTATCGACATCTATATGGAGAAATCCATTCCTTTCGGGGCTGGACTCGGTGGCGGTTCGGCAGATGCGGCGTTTATGCTGAAGATGCTGAACGATGCGTTTAGTTTGGGGCTTTCTGAAAGCCAGTTGGAGGCCTATGCGGTTAAATTAGGTGCCGACTGTGCCTTCTTTATTAAGAATAAGCCTGTATTCGCAACGGGGATCGGTAACTGCTTCGAACCTATAACTCTTTCATTGAAAGGTTATTTCTTGGTTTTGGTGAAGCCTGATATCCATGTCTCCACTCCTATGGCCTATTCTCTTGTGAAACCTCATGCTCCAGAATATCCAATCAAGGAATGGATTAAGAAACCTATTGAGGAATGGAAGGATCGAATCCTCAATGACTTCGAGTTCAGCGTCTTTTCTAGGTTCCCTGCCATCGGAGAAATCAAGGCTGAGTTGTATCGGCAAGGGGCACTCTATGCTTCCATGTCGGGTTCCGGATCTTCCGTGTTTGGCATCTTTGACAAGCCGGTCGATTTGTCGGGAATTTTTACGGGATGTTATCTTTTCCAAGACTTCTTGGAGTAACATCTTATTTATGAACCAAAACAAAGTTTTATGATATTCTATTTTTCAGCTACGGGTAATTCGAAATGGGTGGCTTCTCAATTGGCTTTTATCTTGGGTGAAAGTCTTGTCTCCATCAACGATGTGTTGAAGAAGGGGTTGACCGATTGCCGGTACCAATTGTCGGAAGATGAGCGTATTGGGTTCGTCTTCCCTGTCCACTCGTGGGGAGTGCCTACGCTTGTGCTGAAATTCATCAAACATTTGGAGCTGCAGGGGTATGAGAACCATCAGGTCTTTGCCGTCTGTACTTGTGGCGATGATGCGGGCTATACCAACTCTATTCTAAGAAAGGCGTTGAAAAAGAAGGGCCTTCCCCTTGATCAGTGTTTTACGGTTCAAATGCCGAACACCTATATTGTTTTCCCTTTCTTCGACGTGGACAGCCAAGAGGTGGAGACGGAGAAGTTGGAGAATGCTCAACTGCGGATAAAGAAAATTTCGAAGGAGATTGTGGATGGAATAAACAATAAGTCGCTCTATCACAAGGGTGTTTTGCCTTTCTTGAAGACTCGTCTCATCTATCCGATTTTTAAGAAATGTGCGACAGGAAAGACGAAGTTCCACGCCTCCAACCGATGTACCCGCTGCGGCTTATGTAAGGATGTCTGCCCTACTCTCAATATCAAGACGAACAACGGTCTGCCCTACTGGGGGAATAATTGTGTGCAGTGCCTTGCTTGCATCCACCATTGTCCGGTCAAAGCCATCGACTACGGTGAAATCACGGTCAAAAAGGGTCGGTATCATTTCAAACGGAGGAAAAACGGATAGGCTTGTTTAGGCGAGATGGGGGGAAACTCCATCCAAATCTCAAATAGTGAGATACCATAAGAATAAAAAAAAGCGTACAAACGTGGTGTTGTACGCTTTTTCTATATTGTGAGATGCCGATTATTCTCTTTTTCTTCTTTTAAATAAGAAGGTAAATAAGGCACCAAAGGCTAATACGATAGGTTTCCAAAATTTTAGCAAGAAGGCTCCGCATTTGGCAAGAATACCCGCTTTGGCCAATACTTTTCCTGCCACCAAAGCACCGATGCCCCACTCTGCAATGTGGTCTGTTGCCGGATTGAAATCATCGTATGTATAGCCTTCGAGGAAGTGCGTGTTTTCTGTGATGACGGATTTCATCTCATCAACAACGGGAAGGTCCTCCAAGTCAGCGACTGCCCTCAAGGTGAGGATGCCTTCTCTTCCTAAGATTCGAATGTCGTAGTTTAATGTCTCGTCATAGGTTAGCGTATCTGGATTTTCCTCCGTACCTTTCCTTTCGAATCGTAAATGCTTTGCCCAATAGAGTGTTTTTTTCTCCGAGTTGTAAACTGGCGGCGCAGCCCAATCGATCAATTCGTAGGCGGCATAGCCTTGCTTTACACGCTCTTCGCTGCGTTCTGCGGACTCCTTTTGCAAATCCTTCAAAATCTCATCATACGAGTAGGAGGAGGCATCCTCGTCATATACATGGCCACAATCTTCGAAAAAGAACATGAATGCCACCTTAACATCATTATATATTTTGGCGGAGTCTGTTACCAAACAGCCCATAATGGTTTCACTCTCAGGGTTCTCCCAATAGTCTCTTATGAGATGGTTGGCCTTTTCTTTTGACAAGTAGCTATACCCTTCGGGTACATTGATGTAAGCGTGGGCTTCCTGTAAGAAAACCATGCCTTGACTGCCTTTGATGGAGTCTATAAGGTATAACTCCTCATCAAGGAATATCCCCTCATCTTTCTCTTCGACAGTCGCCAACGTATCGGCAGTCGCCAAGGTGTCGGCAGTTTGTGGCTCTTCCGTCGCAAATAGAAATTGAGGAAGAAGCAGGGATAGAATTAATAATTTTCTCATAATATATGGGTGTTATTTGTTAAAAGACAGCTAAGACGATTCCTAGGTTGAAGGTGGAGAGGTTTATAGATCCCTCCTCTTCCTTTGTACTTTTGTCTTCTATTGATGCTGAACTGATTACAATTCCTAGTTTAGGACCAATGCTAAAGTGGTCTCCTATTGTGAAAAGGTATTCTGCGGATCCTGTTATGCCAATAGTGGAGCTCGTGAATTTCTCTGTTTGGCTGTTGCCTGAGTACTTTTCTGTGTAACCTAAATATCCTAAGCCCATTACAGCATCAAACGTACCGATTTTATCTTCGTTGGAAAATAAGAAGTAAGGACCTATATAGAGAATATCGACCTCCATTTTTGCATCTACAGAATAAGTTGAGACTTCAGCGGAAGCTTTGTGAAGGTGAAAGTCTGCTCCTGCAGCCCACTTTGGGGTTATGAACAAATGAACACCGGCACTTATCTCATACCCGCTTCTTAAGTCGTCAAGGAGTTCTTTTTCCAGAGGTGAATTACTCTTGCTCTTGCCCAAGCGATAGGAGTATGCACCTCCTCCATAGATGCGGAAGACCCTATCCTTTTCTTTATTTTGGGACTCTTCGTTTTCCGTGGCTGTGGTACTCTTTTGGGCAGTTTCCTTTTTGGCCGATTCCTTTCTGGCGAGATCCTGTATCTCCTTGGAGTATATTTGTTTGACTTCGCTTCCGTCTATTTCAGTAGTCATTTCGGTTCCGTCGTCTGTCTTGAAGGAGTATTTAATGGAATGTTTTTCAATCCCTAAAATCTTGCAATGGAGCGTATCTCCTTTGGTGGTTACGATTAAGTCTTGTGCAACACTGCTTGTTAAATTCATTAATAGGGCGAATGACCCACATAAGAAAACTTTAAAAATCTTTTTCATTTTCTCAAAACACGTTTGTTCTTATTGTATAATGTTGTTAAAATAGTTTGTCAATGTGTGTAGAATGAAGATCCCGTTTGATTTATCATAAGGAAACATCATTGTTTTTTTTGTGGTTGCAAATATAATAAGAATAGGTGAAATAATAAGGCGAATCTTTGGTTTTCTTTTAAAAGGTAGTCGATTTTATTGGGTTCTTGTCTGATTATATATCGTTGTTTCTTCTTTTAATAAAGGCGGAACCTCTTCACATTCCGTCTTCACGGTAAGGGAGCTAAGTCCCTTACACGTTGCCTATGGTAAATCCCTCGGGATGTCTGCCGACAACATCCTTGAAATAGAGTTTTATTTGCCTCATGTCTTCCTTTTCGTCGTCGGTAGGGATAAAGTGTCTGTCGATACCAATCTCTTTCTTCTTATAGTCGAAGTATGTCAATAAGATAGGAACTTGGGCTTTCTTGGCAATGTGGTAGAATCCCATTTTCCATTTTGGATTGGCTTTTCTCGTCCCTTCTGGGGTGATGGCTACCTGAAAACGATCTTGCTCTTCAAATCTCTTCACAATCTGATCCACCAAGGATGTTTTTTTGCTCCTGTCAACAGGTATTCCACCTATTCGATTGAATATCAATCCAAATGGAAAGATGAACCACTCTTTCTTGATGAGGAAGGAAGGCCGTTTTCCTCCGATGGCGCAAAACATGATTTTGCCTAGGATGAAGTCGAGGTTGCTCGTATGGGGAGCTACGCAGAAGATACACTTTGGGGGAATCTCAGCGGTGACTACAGCCTTCCAGCCGATGAGTTTCAGTATGAATTGACATATTTTTTGTTTCATTTTTATCTGTTTTAGGAAACCTCCGCCTATCGCAGAGATGATTTCGAATCGGGTGCAAAATTAGAATATTGTGGTAGAAAATGCAAATGTTTTTGAATGCTCGATTTGCGTTTCCCGAAAATCTAATGGGCGGAAATGGGACATCCATTAGGATTCTTGTGCATTTCGATTCTTTGACAAACTCTTATCGTATTCGTTTACAATGAAGTAGAGCCATGCGTAGTGGATGAGTATCATCAAGGCGTTCGCAAGACAGTAAAGGCCGATGGCGATGGTGAAATCATTACGATAGATGCCATAGCACAAACTGGCTAGACGGGCAATAAAATGGAGTATCTCTAAAACCAACCCGATTCGTTGGCGCAAGAAAAGATCTGTGAAATAGCAAATTGGAGCGACGAAAAGCGAGGCGGCAAGCCAAGGCAACATCATGCGGACAATCACGCCAGTCTGCTCCCACCCCTCGCCCAATAGAATTTGGACCAAAGTCGGGGTGATGAAATAGATGAGGGTCAGGGCTGGTATTGCCGAAAGCGTCGCCAAACTGAATTTTTTAAAGAACGGCAGAAGTGGTTGTTGTTCGTTGACGCACTGTGCCGACTTTTGGAAGAAGACTTGGTAAAGGGATCCCGAGAGGATGTTGATGGGTTTGAATGCCAAAACCAAGGCGAGGTTGAGATAGCCTATGTTGTCGTTCGTGAAGAAATAGGGCAACAGGAAAAACGGAAGGTTGCCGCTTATGTAGTTGACGAGCGAGCGAGGCAGCGTGAGTGTCGGAAATTTGAGGTAACGCGAAGCACACTCCTTGCATCGGTTCCAATCGATGTTGAGCAGGATTTTGTTGTGTGTTTTGGTGCTGAAGAGGTTGATTAGAAGTGCGCTAGCTTGTCCGATGATGGTGGCTATAGCCATGCCGTTGAACATCGATTTTATTAGTCCGAAGAGTGCCTTGAAGGAGGCTAGGCTTACGGCTTGGCTCATCTGATAGGTGGCAATCTGGCTGAATTTCGAACTCTTTGTGTACCAGGCGTTCAAGGCGTTCCATAAGGCACAAAGAAGAACGTAGGGAGCGATGAGCAGGATGGTGTCCCCTATTTTGTTCCATCCCGATTCGGGAAAGAGATAAAGAATCACGGAGCCTAAGAATGCGATTAGGCAAATGATGAGGGTGCTGACGGAACTTAGATGGAAACAAGCGACAGAATCCTTCTCCTCTTTGGGCAAGATGATGGCGTTGTGGTATTCCGCATTGGCCAGAAGGGTCAATACTCCGCAGATGCTGGTGAAGATTCCATATACGCCGAAATCTTCCGAACTGTAGAGACGGGTCAGCAACGGATAGACCAAGAAACCGATGGCGGTGGCTGTGGTGTTGCCCAACAGCAATTTCCCCACGTTCTTGAACGATTGGGATTTTAGTTTGCTATCTCTCTCTTTATCTGCCATCTCTTTTTGTGGGTTATTGGATTGTTTTCCAGTTCCAATTTGTAGCGTTTTGGGGTATGTCCAAAAACAAAAAAGCACCTCTGTAAGAAGAGGTGCCCAGTTGTCTCACAAGGATTCGAACCCTGACAAGCAGTGCCAGAAACTGATGTGCTACCATTACACCATGAGACAATGCCTAAATTTATTACCCTTTCGGAATAACGATGCAAAGTTACTCTTTTTTTAGAAAAAACAAAAATCTAAATCGATTTTGTCCGCATATTTTGCAAAAAAGCTACTCTATGAATTGAGCAACGAAATATTGGACCACGTAAGGAATTGTGGCGATCGTATAGATCAAGCCGAACAAAGCTCCCGATATATGGGCCTCATGTCCGATGTGGTCTCGATTTTGTTTGGCCATATACCAAGAATATGCGAGATACAATCCCGCAAATAGGATGGCTTTGATTGGTATGGCGAAGAATAAGTAAATATTTGATAATGGGTTGATTAGAATATATGAGAACACGACGGCATTGACTGCACCCGAGGCTCCGACTGCCGAATAGGCTGGGTTGTCCTTGTGGTTCGAAAGCGCAATCAGCGAGGAGGCAGGGATGGCAAGCAGATAGAGCATGATATAGAAGAAGCATCCTTTGTATTCGGAAAAGATTTGTTCTTGTTGCTGTCCGAAGAAATAGAGGACCAACATATTCGTCAATAGGTGTTCCCAATTGGCGTGGACAAATCCATTGGTGATGAGTTTGTAGTATTGCTTGCGGTGAACTACGTCGTACGGGGTGAACGATAGTTTAACGAATAAATCCCTATTTTGGAAAGCCAAATAAGAGGTGATGCAGGTAATGCCGATGATGATAAGTGTTACCATATTGATATTAAATTATTTACAAAAGTCATCTGCCCTTTGGGGTGTTGTATTTGCAGAACTGAGCAATTCCACAACTGTCGCATTTGGGGTTTCTTGCCGTACAAATATAGCGTCCATGCAAAAGTAGCCAATGGTGGGCTTTTGACAAAATTTCAGACGGGATGTTCTTTACCAAAACCTTTTCCACGTCGAATGGTGTTTTGGCTTGGTTGGTTAGTCCGATTCGGTTGGAGACCCGGAACACATGGGTATCTACGGGCATGGCGGGCTGGTTGAACGCAACTGCCATGATGACGTTCGCTGTCTTCCTGCCTACTCCAGGCAATTGTTGGAGTTGCTCAAGCGAATCAGGGACGATGCCTTGGAATCGTTCGGAAAGCATAACTGCCATGTCGTGCAGATGTTGAGCCTTGTTGTTGGGGTACGAGATGCTTTGTATGTAGTGGAGAATGTCGGAAACTGACGCTTGCGACAGGGCGTGGGCATCCGGATAGCGCTCGAACAAGGCTGGAGTTACCATATTGACACGCTTGTCCGTGCATTGCGCAGACAGAACGACGGCAACCAATAGTTCGTAATGGTTGGTGAAATTTAGTTCGCTCTTTGCGTCGGGTGCATTTTTGATGAACCAATCAAGGACATGGCTGTATCGTTCTTTTGATGTCATACTGATGGATTATGTTGTACGCTGGGTAGTTTTTCTTTCTCTAGCCGAGGTATTGTTAAATGAAGAGAACACAAGGTCTCCCAGGTGTTCTCTTGAATATTCTGGATCTAATCTGAATCAGAATGGAAGGTCGCTCGCTGCATCCTCTGCAGAAGCCATCTGACTGCTTGCAGGTGCAGCAGGGGCTGCATAAGTAGGAACATCTCCCAACCCTTGTTGACCGAAATCTGGAGCTACAGGTTGTTGTGGAGGAACTGAGTTTGTTTGAGGAACGACTCTCCATGCACGGATGTCATTATACCAACGGCCATTGTATTCCCGACAGTCGATGTCGAAGCTGACAGTCACCTCTTGACCTTGTTGGATGTTGAATTTATCGATGTTGTCTCCCCATAAGTTGAAGCACATTTTCCTTGGATATTGTTGATCCAAACTATGTTCAATCACATATTCTTGTTTTTTCCATTCTCCCCTTGCGCTAGTTCCGCTTTGCATAGGAAGTATGGCTAATATTCTACCAGTAATTTCCATTTTCTAATTTATTTTAATTAGTGCAAATATAGAAAGAATTTACGAAGAACCTTCTACTATCTTTTCGTTTTGTTGATTTAGATAGTTGAACGAACGTTCGATACAGAACAACTACTTTGTTAGTTCTTCGAAAGAGCCGTCGGAATAGAGAATGATAATTCTTTTGATGGTACGAGGTTGCGGTTGGCGATAGTTGTTTGAATCAACTGGGAATGGTTGCGCTGTTTCTGTTTGTTTAGAAACAAGTTCCCTCTCCTCCTTTTGTTGAGGTTGTTTATAATGAGAGTTATTTTGTTGACCGTAATCGTTGGATTCAAATTTGTTGTTGTTCTTCGTTTCCTGTTTAGGCGGTTGATGAGTTAACTCCTTCTGCGTGGAATATTCTGGCTCATTGCTCGGGAGGTCATCAAATAACGTACCCATAAAAGGTTCATTTTTGACTGATTTTATGCTAATGTTCTGATTTTTGGATTGTTCCGAGCTATTTCTGTACATTTCTCCTTCTCCTAAAATTAGCCAATCTGGATTAATGGAGGGAAAAGCCTTCAAAATCTTCTGGACAACATCCATGCTAGCCTTATTTCTACCACTCAGGAGGTGGGAAATAGCAGAAGCCTGAATACCTAATATTTCAGCAAGCTTGGCCTGTGTAATATTCTCGTTTTTTAGGATGTCTTGAATCTTGTCTTGCATATATATACTATTTACTATATGTCAATCAATAACCGATGTAACATGCATAAACATTTGTAATCTTATACACGTCACAAATGTAAACAAAAGTTTAGACATGTGCAAATTACATTTGTAACACGTAAACGCATGGATTTACATTTGTATAATCTTACTTATTTACAAATGTGTGTACTTTGTGTTTTACGATTGTAAATATCGTAGATGAGGGTGTATGAGAATGAGAAAAACAAGGTGGGTGATCAGGGATTACTTTCTATGGCAAATTCATATATAAATCAAGGAGTTTTGAGCGGATTCTATCCTTCTCTGCCAGATTAGGCCTGTATTTTGCTTAAAAAGGGGGATTTATCAGGTAAATCGTTTGGAATCATTTATTTAATGCGCCATTACTTAGAAATTGTTACGAATAGGTCTTGATTAAATTTAAAGTGTTAGTTTAAATAGTGTGAATAATCTTTTGGTTTTTAGTAGAATGCGCACAAAAAAATAGCCTTTAACCTATAAAACAAGGCTAAAAGTGACATAAATGCTATAAAAATAGTGTGTAATAGTTTAGATAAATATATCCAAACCTCTGATTTTTATTTTATTATGTGTTCTGATTTTGTTACTTAATAGTTATCTGTTCGAGTTCGTTTTACAATTGTACTGCCATCCATTCCAGGAGGTTTTAAGTTACATTTGTTTATTTTTGCAGTTCTGTTCGTTTTAAAAGCTAGGAATCCTAAGTTTACATTTGTATTTACATCTGTAATCTATTTTTCTTTGCTTTACTCTAATTTAGTAAATGACAACCATTTTTGCAAGTGTTTACTACTCCCCTTGTTGATTACTTGACATCTATCATGATTTCTATATTACTATTAATGAGAGATTTAACTAGTAAATTGACATTTAATTGTCTATTAATCAATGTGTTGAATATTTGTTGAAAACTATATGTTAAAAATCTTGTATAATCGTGGTTCTTTCTTATTTAGGCTAAGTGTTTCTGTTGTGGTTGTTTGTTCCCTTACCTCATTCTTATGGATAATAGCATTGCTTTTTACATGGGATATGCGTTATCCTTTTCTGCGGTGGTTATTTTCGATTCATCCTACGATTCTTCCAGTTCATTCTATTCTCAGCGAGTTAAATCGCCTTGTTTTATCGTTTATTTTATTGTGTATGAGTTGTTTAAAGTCAAATTTGCACTATCGGAATTTGGCGATGTTTTGTCTATTTCTTCCTCCTTACTTGGAAAATTTATATATCGAACGTTCAGTCTATACCGCTAAACTATGTTTTATTCAGGGTTGATATTTCTTCTTGGTTAACATTTGTAACTTTTAAAAAGTGTTATGACAATTTTATGCTTGCTTATTGTTCGTTTGTATTTGTATGGAAATTCGAAAGAGAGACGATTTGCAAATCTACGGGCTTGCCATTGGTTGTTTGCATTTTCAAAACAAGGAATAATTCTTACCAAGATTCCCCCATCCTATGAAATAGCTCTGAGAATGCGTGTAGAGAATAAAATGTTAGGATTGGTAGGTGACGTACATAAATCTCCTTAGAAGGCGTTTTAAGGCTATCTAAAGGCACGAATTGGAATATTGTATGGATGTCTAGTAGCTAAGACTATAAACTCTATTAATGATTGATTTTTTGTCTTATAAAGTAAATGGACCTATCTGGAGACATTACAGCATCGGCGGTTAGGCAGAAAGCCTTCCCTACTAGTTCTTTTCTGTAGTTTTTTAGTTGAAGCCTACTGGCAAGGTATAGTAAGAACGGACTGGCTTTTTATGGATTTTGCCTGGCGTCCACCCTTGCATGAGTTTTACAACACGAATGGCTTCGGCATCCATTTCCTCACTTGCCGATCTTAACACTTGAACATCACTTATTGTTCCATCCTTTTCGATTAGTAGTTTTAGCAGAACCCTACAGGTTTTGTTTTCTTGTGTCTTGTCTAATGAACGCCCCTTGTGGATATTTCCTCCACCGCTGATAGAAAGATGGCTATCCAGGAATTCTTTTATGGCCTTTTCTCCTCCCGGGTAGGCGGCTTTCTCTTCCACCTTCATGCAGACCTCCTCCTTACTATTTTCGTTATCAGAGTCATTTCTTGCATGGGAATCGTGCCTTTTTTTGTAATAATCCAACTCTTTTACCTCTGTATCATAAATTGCGCGGATTGGATACGTCCTTGTACGATTCTCTTTGGAAAGAAAAAATCCTCCGTCCTTATTGAGGAGAAAAGCAAAGGCATTTT
Source organism: Paludibacteraceae bacterium (assembly GCA_017961765.1). Taxonomy (GTDB): domain Bacteria; phylum Bacteroidota; class Bacteroidia; order Bacteroidales; family Paludibacteraceae; genus RGIG10190. The sequence goes on from JAGCWQ010000103.1 coordinate 19,530, forward strand.
CTGTATCGGGACATACGCTCGATGTCCAATAGGCACCTCCTTGATGCGTATTTGATTTTTCGCCATCGAAACCAGTGGCAGGGAAAAAAATCTCTTTGTCGTTGGTTCTACTTTTTCCAAGATAGCCTCCCATCTTTGATCCTTTATAGCTATCAACCCAGCTCCACGTACATCCTTTCAGCATCTCTCTATATTCTAATTCAGTAGGTGTGCGCCAATGGGAACCCCAATTTTGAGTGGCGGCGTCGTCGAACGGCAGAAGTGTTGCTAAATTGTCAATGTCGGATCCCCCTCTTGGATTATTACGTATTTTGAATAACGTGTATTGGAACCTACTTTCAGATACTTATTGTCTGCAATGACAAATCCTTCTGTTTTGTTCACCTCTGCCCAAGCGAAGTAATTTCCCAATTTAGTAGGCTTGTTGGTTCCTACATTGCAGGTCGCCCACTTGATTCCGCTCGGTAAACCTAAATCCACATAGTCGTGTCCTTCAATATTCTCACTTGAACATTGCAATCCCGATATCATTGAGACTAGAATAGCCAGCAAATATGTTATCTTCTTCATATTGTTTTTTCTATATGGCGCAAATATAGCGATAATAATTGAAGTTGCCCTTTGGCCTTGTTGTCGTCTTGTTTTTTGAAATAGTAAACTAAACGTTTGGAACTCCCTTGTGTGACTTGGAAAAATCAAAATTTTTATTAAATTCGCTTATTGAATATTTTGTTAAACAAACATAGTGTTATGGAAAGGATTTTATATAAAGAGATAGAAACGATTGAAGGGTTGCAAGAGGCAACTAAAAACGCAAAATCTGGGGTGTTGGAACACTTCGCATTCCAAGGAATTGACTTCTCAACGCTAAAAAACAGTGATTTTGGATTTGAAGATTGTCTTTTCTTCGGTTGCTTGATTCCTAATGAGTTACATGTGCGAATAAAGGAAGATTGTGTCGTGTTTCCAAATATTCGTATGCCTTTTAACGTTTTCCCTAACGCATTGTACAATGCTGAGACACTTTATAAAGGCTATGATCCCAACAAAGAGGAATCTTTCAATTCTTGCTATGACACGCTTGTTTATCAACACTACATTTCCGAAGGAAAACAGGCCAAGGATGTGAAGGAGACATTGACGCGTTCCATCCACGACCACTTTATTTCCGATGCGATGTACGATTTGCTGTCAAATTATGGCGAACGGTCAGTTGTCGGAATTATGGGCGGTCATTCGCTAAAAAGGGATGATGAAGGCTACCGTAAGATAGTTTTGATTAGTAAGGAGTTGACAGAAAAAGGTCGCTTGATGATGAGTGGCGGAGGACCTGGTGCGATGGAGGCAACTCATTTGGGAGCTTGGATGGCTGGGCGGAGCATACAAGAGGTGGACGATGCCTTGAAAATCCTATGCGATGCATCCTTGAGTTTCAACGGGGGCAAATGGCTCTCCTCTGCATTTGAGGTGATGAGGAAATATCCGCGTGACAAGAAGTACAGAAGTTTGGGTATCCCGACTTGGTTCTATGGTCACGAGCCTGCAACGCCTTTTGCTTCCGATATAGCAAAATATTTTGACAACAGTATTCGTGAAGATGGCATCTTGGCCATAGCCAAAGGCGGAATCATCTATACGCCGGGAAGTGCGGGAACGATTCAAGTGGTGTTCCAAGATGCAGCTCAGAACCATTATTGCACGTTCGGTTATGCTAGTCCGATGGTTTTCTTGGGCAAGGAGTTCTTCACCAAGGAGGTCCCAGTCTATCCTTTCATCCAAGACATGGTGGCCAGAGGTCGATATAAAAATATGATTCTCTCTATTACGGATAATCCGACAGAAATTGTAGAGACTATCATCAATTGGAAATGATTCTATGGAGGTGCGATTGGAGTGCCTCCCCTGTTTGCTTTTTATAGGGGGTGTATCTACGGATATATCCCCTTTTGAATACCTCTATTGCAAAACCTCCACCTTTACTTTTTCCTTTTTCGTATTCTCTTTTATCCAAAGTTGGATCTTATCCCCGTCGGTGGTGAAACTTAGCCTTACTCCGCTAATCCAATTCGTGAATAACAGATGTATGTTTAGACGGTTTTCCTCTTCCCAACCGTAGCAACCAGCTATGATGAAGTTCTTTTTGATGCCGTTGAATCGACCCATGGCTTTGATGGTATAGGGAGGATATACGGTGGTTTCTACGGTGTTCCAGCGATCCAACCCGGCATCCGCAACAAAGGTTTCGTTTGCTTGGGTGGTTATATGGACGTGGAGCTGTTCCTCTTCTGGGATTATTCGTAACGACTTCCACCCTAACGGATTTTTCCCCAAGAGAATCTCTCTCTCCAATAACGCACTTTTTTTAGGTGTGGCAACACGGCTCTTCTCGGTTGGCAGTTGGTAGCACTTTTCTGCCTTTTTGAGTTTCTTGTAAGCCTTCCCCTCTACCAAAGGAGCGTCGTTGACATGTTTTAGAAGGTGTTCCCAAATAAGGTGCCGTTCGTGGAGACCATTGCTTAGGTTGGCTTGGTTGATGGCTATCACCATATCTTGGTCGGGGGCGACAATGATGTATTGGCCGAAAGCTCCATCGGCACGATAGACGTTTGGAAAGTCGCATAGGCTGACATGGTAGCCGTAGCCCTCCAATTTTCCTGTGGATTGTTGGTTGGCGCTCATCTCTTTTACCCATTTTGCCGATAGCAGTTGTTTCCCTTCCCATTTTCCTTGGTTGAGTAGCAGTTGGCCGAATTTAGCCATGGAGAGGGGCGATAGGCGTAAGCCCCACCCGCCTGTATTGATGCCTTCGGGACTCTCTTCCCACTCGGCATCGTGGATTTCCAACGGGATGAAAATGCGCTCGTTCAGATAATCCAAGACCTTTTTCCCTGTCACTTGTTGGACTATGGACGATAACAGATAGGTGACCATGGAATCGTATTGGAACACCTTTCCTGGAGTTTCCACCTTTTCTTTCAGGAAGCAAGCGCCCCAATCCGAATGGTTGTTTCGCATGGACCAATTGGGATGTATGCCCGAGGTCATGGTGAGCAAGTGGCGGATGGTCATTGCCTTCAAGTTCTCCGAGAGAGTGTCTGGCAGGGAGTTCGGGAGGAAGTGGGTGACTTTGTCGTCCAAACGGAGGAGACCATCTTCTATGGACAATCCGACAGCGACCCCGACAAACGTCTTGGATGCCGAATAGATATTGTGCTGAGCCTCTTTGCTGAAAGGCTTGGGTGATAGCTCCCCGATGATGTTTCCGTGCCTTAGAATGACTATATGGTGCGTCTCTCCCGTTTTCAAGTTCATCATTGCCTCGTAATAGGCCAACAGGTGTTTCGATTCGATTCCCTGCGATTCGGGCGACACTCGTTTTAACTTGGCGAATGTCAAGCAAGGAAGGAAGAGGAATATAGCCAATAGTATCCTTTTTTTCATCTCTCGTTATTTTGGGGTCTATGTCTCAAAAACAAAACAGGCGAACGAAGAAAGAACTCTGCATTCGCCTGTTATTTATATTGTTACAGTTGATTAACTGTTGCTGCTGTTCATGGAAGCGAGGAACTCTTCGTTGGATGAAGTTCTTTCCAACTGGTCTTTCAAGAATTCCATGGCCTCGATGGAGGTCATTTCTGACAGATACCTACGTAGGATCCACATTCTTCTTCTTGTCTCATCATTCAGAAGCAAGTCGTCGCGACGAGTACTAGAAGCCATGATATCCGCAGCAGGGAAGATACGCTTGTTGGCCAACTTACGGTCGAGTTGCAACTCCATGTTACCTGTACCCTTGAACTCCTCGAAGATCACATCGTCCATCTTGGATCCAGTCTCCGTAAGAGCCGTGGCGATGATGGTCAAGCTACCTCCGTTCTCTATGTTACGGGCAGCACCGAAGAATCTCTTAGGCTTTTGTAGCGCATTGGCATCCACACCACCGGAAAGAACCCTTCCTGATGGAGGCGCCACCGTGTTGTAGGCACGGGCAAGACGGGTGATGGAGTCGAGCAAGATTACGACATCGTGACCGCATTCCACCATTCTCTTCGCTTTTTCCAAAACGATATTGGCAATTTTCACGTGGCGGTCAGCCGATTCGTCGAATGTAGAAGCGATGACTTCAGCTTTTACGCTACGTGCCATATCCGTAACCTCCTCAGGACGCTCATCGATCAGCAACACGATCATGTAAACTTCCGGATGGTTGTCTGCGATTGCGTTGGCGATATCCTTCAAGAGGACAGTCTTACCAGTCTTAGGCTGTGCAACGATCAAACCACGTTGACCCTTACCGATAGGACAGAACATATCTACGATACGGACAGAGACATTGTCTGCGTGGCCTTTGGTCAAGTTGAACTTCTCTTCAGGGAAGAGAGGCGTCAAATGGTCGAAAGGTACACGGTCTCTTACCACTTCAGGAGAGCAACCGTTGATTGTATCGACGCTGCTGAGTGCGAAATATTTGTCTGTGTCTTTAGGAGGGATGATGTAGCCTGTGATGACGTCGCCGGTCTTGAGTCCGTAGCGCTTTATCAAATCCTGGCCTACGTGAATATCGTCTGGGGAAGTGAGGTAGTTGTAGTCGGAGGAACGGAGGAATCCGTAGTTCTCCATGATTTCGAGTACGCCGCCGCCCTTAATCAGTTCGTTGAAATCATAAACCTTTGGTTTAGGAGCCGGAGCCTGTTGTTGAGCTGGTTGCTGGTTGTTGTTGCCATTGTTGTTGTACATGTTGGTGTACTTATCAATCTGTTGGCGAACGTATGGCGAACGCTCTGGTTGTTGAGGATATCCGTTGGTCTCCTTGTTTTGTGGGTCGGTTGGTTTAACCTCTTGAGGAGCGATGGGTTCTTCTGCAGGCAAGATACCTTTCTTCTTGTTCAGAATCATGCGGGCAATGGCAGCTGCTGGGTTGCCGGCCGACATGGTTTCCAAACCTCCCCTGCCGTTTATCCTATTTTGTTGATAATATCTTTGTTGTTGGCCGTTAGGCTGTCCGTATCCCTTGGAATATGGATTGTTGTTGGCAGGTTGAGATGTCTCCATTGAATTTTGGTTAGACCCGCCCATTTCGGAATTGCTCACATTCTCAGAATTTTGAGTCTGAATTCCGTTCGTTTCATTGTTAGGGGATTCTTCTTGGGCAGGTGAGTCTACACTTTGAATTGCCTGCTCATCCAAAATTTTATGAATCAATTCCTCTTTGCGGTATGACTCAACTTTCTTAATCCCCAAATGCTTGGCAATGATTCTTAAATCGACAAGTGTTTTTTCTTGTAATTGAAGTATGTTATCCATAACATCCTAAAAAAAGATTGATATTCTATTATTCGACAAATACATGAGTAAATAATGAAATACAAATAGAATATATTTGTAGTTTGAACTTTAACAATGTATATCTTGATGAAATTTAGTTGCAAGAAAACGCAACAAAATTGGATTGTTAAAACGATGCAAATATAGACATTTTTCCAGAAATAGGAAAGAAAAATTAGTTTTTTATTCCATAAGCGATATTTTTAAGATTTTTTTTGTGTTGCTTGTGACCCGATACCGATTGTCACTCCTCTCTCCTATTATCCAAACTATTTGGTCACCAGATAGTAATAGCCATGTCTGTTTCTTTTGGTAGAGGGAGAATTGTTTGTCAACAAAGTAGTCGCTCAATTTCTTTTTCCCCTTCATGCCAAAGGGAACGAAGTAATCCCCCTGCTTCCATTTTCGGATGGTTAACGGGAAAGTCAGTTGGTCGTAGTCTAAAAAACAGAAGCGGCTCTCTTTTTCTATCTGTAGCTCTTCCGCATTTATCGTTTGGAATGTCAGATGAAGAGGAACCGTCAGATTTTCAATACCTTCTTGAATTTCGAATTGCTCAACAGTCTCCTCATCGTTTCGGGTGAGAACGAAGACTTCCCTATCCTTTTGTAAGGTGTATTCGGCCGATTGGAAGGTTTTGCCGGAACTGCCGTCGAGGGCATTGGCAATGTTTTTTATCGTGGCTGGGGTGAATCCGAAGGGACGAAGTAGTTCATAGAGTCGGAATTGAACGTTTTTTTCTACTTTCAACGGAGCTATGGATAGTTGCCAAACGCCTTTTCCCATCGGGGTCATAACCTTTTTTTTCGATTCTTCCGTCTTCTCTTCGAGGTACTCTTCCGCATTTCTTAGATTTGCAATGGTTTGAACCACAGATTCTTTGAAGGATGGGTTGATGCTTTCGAAGAGTGGAATTATCGTGTTCCTGAATTTGTTGCGCACATAAATGGTCTCTTGGTTGGTGGAATCCTCCACGTGTTGAATCCCTTTCTCCTTGAGGTATTGGAGAATATCCTTTCTTGAGACACAGAGCAGGGGCCGTACGATCTCCCCGTTTTTTGGTTTGATGCCGGTCAGTCCGTGGATACCGCTTCCTCGGGTCAGGTTGATGAGGAACGTTTCCACCACATCGTCCGCATGGTGTGCGATGGCGATGCAGCTTGCTCCCCATTTTTCTTTTTGTTCGGCAAACCATCGGTAACGTAACTCCCTTGCTGCCATCTCGATAGAAATTTTATGTTCGGACGCATAGGCCTCGGTCTCGAAATCTACCTTCCGGTAGGGAATGTTGAGTGTTTTAACCCACTGTTCCACAAAGTGTTCGTCACGCATGGACTCCTCTCCCCGGAGGTGGAAGTTGCAATGAAGGGCGATGCAGTCATAGCCTAATTCGCAGAGGACGGCAAGCAGGGCGACCGAATCGGCCCCACCGCTCACTCCTACTGCTATTTTGTCTTTCGGGGAGAAAAGTTTCTCCTGTTTTATGAATTGACTGACTATTTCCTTCATTTTTGCTTGTGTTACCAGATACGGTCCAAGACGGTTTTCACCAGTCCCTCCATGGTACCTTTGTATTCGGTGTTCATGTCCTTGTTGACGCGGCCTGCAATGATGCAGCAAACGGTCATCGCCTTGTGCCCTAATAGTTTAGAGAGGCCAGCGAGGGCTGAACTTTCCATTTCAAAATTAGTGATTTTTTCTCCATGATAGTCGAATGACATGATTTTCTTGTTCAACTCTTCATCGGCCAACGGGATGCGGACATACCTGCCTTGTGGACCATAAAAGCCCGGGGCTGATATGGTAACGCCCTTCACCATGTCGTAACCAATCTTTTCAACCAACTCTTCGTCGGCACTGACGACGTAGGGGCTGGCCAATCGAGGCATCCAATTCGTATGTTGGCAGAAGGCTTTCTCAAAATCGTAGTCCAACACACCCTCGCCTACTTGGTAGTAGCCTAGTAGTCCGTCAAATCCGATGGATCGTCGGGAGACGACGTAGGAACCTATCGGACAGAACTCCTGCAATCCGCCGGAAGTGCCGATTCGGATGAGTCGCATGGCGGTATGTTGCTTTTTCTCTGTCCTTTTCTCAAAATCGATGTTTTTCAAGGCATCCAATTCGGTCATGACGATGTCGATGTTGTCCGTTCCGATGCCGTGCGATACGCAGGAAACCCGATTTCCCTTGTATTTTCCCGTAATGGTGTGAAATTCGCGGCTTTGGACGTTGCATTCAATGGAGCCTTGGTCGAAGTAGCTTGCCACCATATCCACCCGGTTGGGGTCTCCCACAAGGATGACCGTGTCCGCCAATTGTTCTGGTCTCAGGTGAAGGTGGAATATGCTGCCGTCGGCGTTTATGATTAATTCTGATGATGGAATAACTCTCATACGCTTATTTTTTATCGTGAAACATAATTAGGGCGAACCCTATCTATACAAATTTAATGATTTTTTCGGAATTGGCAAGATTGGGAATAATGTGGCCTTCTCTTTTTCGTGATTCGGTTTTAAATTAAATTTGTCGTCTCAACAACTCGGTTATTTTATATGGAAGCAATCGCTCATATTCATCGCTTTTCGGAAGAGGTGGGAAACATCGATTTACCCCAAAAGTTCACCTACCCTTTTTTCTATACGCCACATCCACTTTGTAGATTGGCGGCTCAAGCTGTGCAGGATTATTTGGCACAACAAACGGAATGGCAGGAGGAGTTGCAGCGGGGAAAAATGTTTGGTGTTTTGGTGGTAAAAGATTGTTCTGGAGATCTGGGTTTCTTGGCTGCTTTTTCGGGAAATTTGCAAAAAAGTAACCTACACCCCTATTTTGTCCCTCCGATATACGATTTGCTTCAACCTGATGGTTTCTTTAAACGTGAAGAATTAGAAATCAGTAAGATAAATGAAAAAATAGATTCAATTAAGAGAAGCGAATGGTTTGTAGATAGTTGCAATGAGTTGAAATTCGTAGAAAAAAGGACTCAAAATAGTCTGGATGAGGCGAAGTTGGCAATGAAAAAAGCGAAGGAGGAACGGGATAGACGGAGGTCGTCTGGAGTTTCTTCTGAAGAGATGGAAAGTATGGTTCGGGAGAGTCAATTTCAGAAGGCTGAATACCGAAGGTTGGAGAAGTCTTTGCGGGATGAGTTGGATGCGGTGCGTCAAAAGTATGTTGCCTACGAGACTGAGATTGAGTCGTTGAAAAAGGAGCGCAAACGTCGTTCGATGGATTTGCAGATGCGGCTCTTCGAGCAGTTCCAAATAAGGAATGCGAAGGGAGACGTCCGAGGCTTGTGTGAGATATTTGCCCCTACTCCCCAAGGGGTCCCTCCTGCGGGTGCTGGAGAGTGTGCTGCGCCTAAATTGCTTCAATATGCTTATATTCAAGGCTACAAACCATTGGCGATGGCTGAGTTTTGGTGGGGCGATTCGCCCAAGACGGAGATCCGTCATCACCTGCACTACTACCCTGCTTGTAAACTAAAGTGCGAGCCCATCTTGAATTTCATGATGCAGGGTTTGAATGTGGAGGAGAACCCTTTGGCGAAGGATAAATTTAAGGAGATGCCGTTGCCGATAGTCTATGAAGATGATTATCTGTTGGTGGTCGATAAGCCTGCCGGTATGTTGTCCGTGCCAGGGAAAATGGAATTGACCTCTGTTGTTGATCGAGTAAAGGAACTCTATCCGAATGCGACAGGACCGTTAGTTGTGCACCGATTGGATATGTCCACGTCGGGATTACTTTTGGTGGCGAAGAATGAGATGGTTCACAAGGATTTGCAGGATCAATTTTGTAAGCATACGATAAAGAAATGTTACATTGCCCTATTGGATGGTGTGGTTCCTTCGGACGAAGGTGTGATATCATTGCCGTTAATGCCTGATTATCAAGACAGACCAAGGCAAATGGTTTCTTATGAGCATGGAAAAAGGGCGGTAACTCGGTATAAGGTATTGGATCGAAAGGATGGGCGGACGTCTATCCAGTTTTTTCCAGAGACGGGTCGCACACACCAATTGCGGGTGCATTCGGCACATAAGGATGGATTGGGTTGCCCCATCTGTGGAGATGAACTATATGGAAAGAAATCTGATAGGCTTTATCTTCATGCACAACAATTGGAGTTTACGCACCCAATTACAAAAGAGAGAATTTCGGTGGTTTCCAAGTCGGTACCCTTTTAAAAGATTTTTTATTCCCTTCATCTTTTCCCCCAAACCATGACAAAATCCTCGTAGATACGATAGTAGAGTTCGAAGCGAATCTTCTCTTCGGTCTTGGATTCGTTGCCATAGAATATGCCGGAGTCTTCTAATATAAATGGCTCAATATGAAGGTCTTGCTGGAAATCGATGTCACGTTGGTTCATCATCTTAAACATGCTCTCTTTGGCTGACCATTGAAGAAGAAGATGATCCATTTCGTTTTTGTGGCTGGTGTGGGCAATCTCATCGGAGGATAAGAATCGGTTTTTCACACGGAAAATTTTCTCCCTTTTTTGTTCGATGTCTATGCCTACGGTGGCATGGGAATGAAGAAGCATTGCCAAGTAGCCATTGGTATGTGAAATGCTGATTTTCATTGGGTTGCCTTCAATGGAAGGTTTGCCGTCCTCGTCATGGCATATCTCATTTTCGCAGTCGAGCAGGACTTTCAGCATGACGCGGGAGGTCAAGAATTCTTGCCTACGTTTTTTGAAGGGGAACTTTCCAATGTACTCACGATACTCCGCTTGGCGAATATCGAAGTAGGACAATAGTTCTTCTTCGCTTTCATCCATTTTCCATAAAGCTAAAATGGAGTCGTCGTCAAAGTGTTCTTTTGAAAATAGCATGGCGGTACGATCTTTATTTCTTTTTCTCCAACACCTCTTTGGTGAGGAATATGAAAATGCCGATCACAACTATATAGTAAGTGACATCACGACTGTCGATTACGCCGCGGCTCATAGATTCGTAGTGCGAATTGATTCCGATGGAAGAGATGAGTGTCGCCGTCTTTCCAGACAAAACCATCGATGACACCAAGTCGAATCCGCAATAGATGAAGGCACAGAGCACAGACGAAAGAATAAAGGCAATAATCTGGTTGTCAGTCAATGACGAAGCGAAAACCCCAATAGCCACATAGATGGCGGCCAAGAAGAACAACCCGATGTAGGAGCCCCATGTTCCGCCTACGTCCATTACCCCTATCGGGTCACCTAAAAGATAGACGGACAGAAAATATACCAAAGTAGGAAGCAAGGAGAACAAGACGAGCAAGACTCCTGCGAGGTATTTGGATAGCACGATGCTCATCCTTGTGATCGGACGGGTCAGCAGCAACTCGATGGTTCCCGTGCGTTTCTCTTCTGCAAAAAGACGCATGGTGACAGCCGGTACCAAGAAGAGGTAGAGCCATGGCGCCAATTCAAAAAGCCCGCCCATGCTCGCATATCCGGAATCCAATATGTTATACATTCCAGGGAAGATCCAGAGGAATAGCCCGGTAATGACCAAGAACACACCGATGACGATGTATCCCATCGGCGAAGCGAAAAAGTTGCTGAACTCCTTTTTTAACAGAACATACATATTTACTACCAATTGTCGGACATCTGTTTGAGGCAGAAGCCCATTTCTTGTTAATTCTATGCAAATATAGCAATATTGAAAAAATAGTTAGGTAAAATCTTGCAGATTTGATTGGATAAATGGGTTACAAACGTTTTTTCTTGTAATAGATTCCTCCTTCTAAATTGGCATAGCTTTTGATTAATCAATTCTGAAATGACAAAAAATACGATGAAAGAGGAGAGAAAAGAGCAGTTATCGAAAGTTCTATTACTTGTAAATAAAAGCCTTAAGAGGGCTTGGTCCTATATAAAAGTCAAGAGTAAAGACTTGGCTCCCATTGGGGTCCGTTTGTTCGGATACTTAAAAAAAATCGCAGGATTTTTGTGGCTTTGCCTGAAAAAGATAGGGAGAGGTTTTGTCGCCATCCTTACTTGCCGATGGCAAATCAAAGCTTTGATTTTAGGAATCCCTCTCCTACTGTTTTTCCTATCGGTTTACCTCTTCATTGCGGCGGTGGATGGCAACTGGTTTGGTTGGTTCGGCGAATCGCCCAAGAGTGAACTTTTGAACAAGCCTATTCAGGTGGAAGCTTCCGAAATATACAGCTCAGACGGTGTTATGATTGGAAAGTATTTCACAGAGAACCGTAGTTCTGTGGAATTCAAGGATATATCCCCTCTCCTGATTGAGACGTTGATACATACGGAGGATGAACGTTTCTACGAACACCATGGTGTCGATTATTGGGGAATCTTAGGTGCCGCCAAGGATGCTGTTTTCGGTAATGCTCGAGGTGCAAGTACGATAACGCAGCAGTTGGTCAAAAATCTTTTCAAGATCAGGTCTGAATATACAAACGGAAAATTGTGTAAGGTCTCCGGTCTTAGCACCTTGATTATAAAGGTAAAGGAAGGATTGGGCGCACGGAGAATTGAGGAACGGTATTCCAAAGAGCAAATCTTGACCATGTATTTGAACACCGTCTATTTCGGAAGCAATGCCTACGGAATCAAGGCGGCAGCCAAGACCTATTTCAATACGACTCCCGCTAAGTTGAACTACGAGCAGTCGGCTTGTTTGGTTGGAATTTTGAAGGCGAACACATTCTACAATCCGAAGAAGAATCCGGAGAACAACCTTCGCCGCCGAAACGTGATACTCCATTCTATGCAAGAGCAAGGAGTCTTCACCAAGGCTTTTTGTGATTCCCTTTGCGAGATCCCGCTGATTCTTAACTACAAGCAGGAGTCAAACCTGAATGGAAAGGCGCTCTATTTTAGGGATTTCATATACAACGAGTTGCAGGATTGGTGTGAGGAGAAAGGTATAAATCTCTACCAAGATGGTCTGAAGATCCACACGACAATCGATTCTCGCCTGCAATCGTATGCCGAATCGGCGGTGAGACAGCAAATGGAGGAGTTGCAACGGAAATTTGAGAAGGGATGGGGAACGAACAACCCATGGCGTGACCGGGCAAACAAGGAGCTGAAAACGTTCATTTCTGACCGTTCTGTGCAGACGGATGTCTATAAATCGCTCTCCTTACGCTTTAAGGGCAACAAGGATTCCATCCGTTACTATATGAACAAACCTCATCGCATGAAAGTCTTCGACTACCGACGTGGCGTTAAGGATACGGTCATGAGCAGCATGGACTCTTTGAAGTACATTTTGCGCTTCCTCCATTGCGGATTTGTGGCTATGGAACCTCAGACGGGCTATGTCAAGGCTTGGGTCGGCGATATAGACTATAATTATTGGCAGTATGACAAGGTGGTGGCGAAACGTCAGCCGGGTTCCACATTCAAGTTGTTTGTCTATGCCGAGGCGATTCGTCGAGGTGGTTGTCCTTGTGATGTGAAGGTCGATTCGGCCATTACTTGGGTCTATCGGGATTTGGAGGACGGAAAAATCACGGTATGGCAGCCGAAGAATGCCAGTGGCGAGTTTTCGGACGACAGGATGACGTTGAAGACGGCTTTCGCACGCTCCATTAATAGCGTTGCTGTTCAGTTGACACGAGAAATCGGTGCGAAGAATGTCGTGTCGTTGGCGAACAAGATGGGAATCGAATCGCCAGTACAGCCGAATCCTTCCGTCTGTCTGGGTTCGGAGGATGTCTCTTTGTTGGAGATGGTTACCGCCTACTCTGTCGTTATTGATGAGGGAAAGAAGCATAAACCTATCTTTGTCACCCATATAGAGGATCGAAACGGAAATGTCATCTACAAGTCGAAAATACAGACGGAAACGGTGCTTGACTACGAGACGGCCTTCTTGATGCGCGAAATGCTTCGAGAAGGATTGGTGGACGAGAAGGGAACATCGCAGGGATTGAGAAACTTCAAGATATTCCAAAATACGGATTTCGGAGGAAAGACGGGATCCACGTCCAACTATTCGGATGCTTGGTATATCGGTGTTTCCCCTAAATTGGTAGCCGGCACATGGGTCGGAGGTGAGTATCGTTGCATCCATTTCAGGAATGGCTTGGAGGGTCAAGGCGGACGTGCTGCGCTTCCTGTTTTTGGTCGTTTTATGGAGAAGGCCATGAATGACAAACAATTGAAGCAGTATCGTGGACGTTTCGGAGAGCCTAAACAGGAGATTCACAAGACGTATGCCTGCGAAGCCATCGA
>JAGCWQ010000104.1 GCA_017961765.1 Paludibacteraceae bacterium
TCCCTAAAATGACAAAAAAACAATTTTTCAAAAAAATCTAACTAACTGAAATACAATAAGCAAAATCAAGCTCAATTCTCTACGTTTTGGGTAGGGGTATTTATGTGCATTACTGTTGGCTTAAATGAAACCGCCGTGGATGAAAAATTATCTTTGCATTATAAAAAAATAAATCGGCAAGACTTAAAACTCTATCATCGACAACGAAAAATAGTCAACACATATTATATTTGTATCTACTAAGCAAATCGCCCATGCAAAACGAGTCGCAAAATATTGAATATAAAGAGAGTTGGAGGGATGAATATCTGAAATGGATATGCGGTTTCGCCAACGCTCAGGGAGGTATTATCTATATTGGGGTGACCGACGAGAGGCAGGTATGTGGTGTGTTTGATGCTAAGAAATTGATGGAGGATATTCCCAACAAGGTGCGTGACCTTTTGGGTATAATTGTTGACGTCAATCTGCTTGTATCCGACGGCAAGGAATATATTGAAATTGTGACGGAGCCTAGCAATGTACCCATTTCTTATAAGGGACAGTACCACTACCGTACGGGTAGCACCAAACAAGAACTGAAAGGCATTGCCCTTCAGCAATTTTTATTGAAGAAGATGGGTAAGCAATGGGACGATGTGGCCCATGAAACAGCCACATTGGACTGTATCGACCCTAAAGCTATAACCTATTTCGTGAAAAGGGGTATTGCTTCAGGTCGTTTGCCCAAGGAGATAGGAGATGATAGCATAGAGCAGGTACTCGATAATCTACGTCTGTTAACGGATGATGGCAAATTGAAAAATGCCGCTATCCTGCTATTTGCCAAAGATCCTCTTCGTTATTTCACTGGCATCCAGTTTAAAATAGGCCGTTTTGGCGTGGACGAAGCGGATCTGATGTTCCAAGACGAAATAGAAGGGAATATTTTGCAGATGGCGGATAAGGTGATAAACACGTTGAAATCCATGTACCTTAAATCACCAATCCATTACGAAGGTATGCAACGTATAGAAGTGTTGGAAGTTCCTGAGGAGGCTCTCCGTGAATTGTTGTATAATGCGATTATTCACAAGCAATATCCTGGCTATCCAATTCTTATGCATGTATATGACGACCATATAGAGTTGTGGAACGAAGGTCAGTTGCCTGTGGGCTATACGGTTGAGACCCTACTGGGCAAGCACTCTTCAAAACCTAGAAACCTGAATATTGCCACTGTCTTCAACAAGGCTGGCTTTATCGAGGCATGGGGTCGAGGTTTCAGTAAAGTGATGAATGGCTTCAAAGCCGCAGGCCTTCCTATGCCAACAATAGAAGAGCGCGATGGTGGGTTGGTGGTGAATATACCAAGGAAGCAATCAGATGTCGGAAATAATGTCGGAAATAATGTCGGGAATGATTGCGGGAATGATTGCGGGAATGATTGCGGTAGTCAACTGTCAGAAAGACAATGCGATATATTAAAACTGTTGAGTAAGGATGGAAATAAAAGTGCTCCTGTAATTGCGGGAGTGATAGGAGTCTCTCAACGAACTATTGAGACTGAATTATCGTTCCTAAGGAAAAATGGATATATAGACAAGGCGACTAAAGATAATAGAAGCCCTTGGATTGTTTTGAAAATCAAATAAACTTGTGCACACTCAATACAACATCCTCACTGAGTTGGAAAACTCCACCGTCGTGGCAAAATGGGAGGTATGAGTATTAGAGGGATGTGATGAAGAGGTTTTGAGAAAGGATAACCATAACATTTATTGTATTATTTAAATAGCAGGACATGAAGAAATATTCTCATGCATGGATTGCCTTTATGGCAATTAAGCGATTGGAGGTAATCGCTTCGACAACGGACAGCTCGATCTTGAAGGATGGCAACGATGACATCAAAAAGCAGGCTCAATCACTGGTGAAATGGTTCAAGAACTATCGGGATTTTGTAATCGAGGGGGCTTGGTATCCTGATGACGTCTTTAAGGATATGAGCACTAGCCATATCGTCAAGTATAAACCGAGTGAAGAGGGGAAATACACCACTTTCCGTGGAATGCCTGCCTCTCACTCCATTACTAATATGATGAAGAAGAAATCTCCTCTTTACAACCAACCGTATGATATCACGCAAGGCAATTGCGCAGACCGTTGCGAGGCTATCGCCCATAGCATCGTGGACAATTTTAAGATCCTTACCAAGGAGGATAGGGGCTGCCCTATTGCTACCACCAACAACCATATCGCACTTCGTTTCTTTATCTTGAGCCATTATGTGGCAGACTGTCACATGCCGCTTCATTGCGATTATCGTCCGTTTTCCGATGAAAAGGGGGTACATGGCGCTATTGAAAAGAAATGGGAGGACCAGATTAAGAAATCGTTTGAGATTGATGTCGATAACAACCGATTCAACTATGATCCAGACGGTTATCCGCTCCAGACGAAATCCGTGACTCCTTTTGTGCAATCTGTGATGGAGGAGATTGCGACACGCCAATACATACATTCGTGGGGAGCTGGAAACTCCAGTACTTGGGACTACATGAGCAGTGTCTCGCAATACTCCTATCTCTTTTCTTACTACTTGATACCGCTTACGTTCCAAAATACGCAGGGCATCAACGAGTTTATGGAGCAGACGGAGTGGGGACAGCATTTCGATGATTATAATAAGATGATTTTCAGCGATGCAATCGATTCCATCGCCCGTATTTGGTTGCATGTCTGGATTAAATATAAGAACTGGGCTAAGTGACGAGGTAGATAAGGAATCTCAACCAATAGCGATAAGAAAGAAAAACTCCCGAGCCATTTCCATGACTTGGGAGTTTTTTTTGTGACCCCGGCGGGATTCTAACCCGCGATCTTCAGAACCGGAATCTGATATTCTATACAGCTGAACTACGGAGCCATTTTGTGTCGCAAAGATATATAATTTATGGGAAAACCCTATCTTTTTGAATGGTGTTTTCTTCCCCCTTCTCTCTTTTTTCTCAGTTCTTCTTTACAAAAGAACAAAAGAGGGACTTTTTTTGTGAAATGTCAGAGATCCACGCCTAATTGATGGGCTTTTTGTTTGATGAAAGCAAGTAGGAAATCGATGGTTTGTTTCTCTCCTAGGGCTGAGACATCGACGGAGAGGGTATAGGTGGACGACATTCCCCAAGTCTTGTTGGAGTAGAAGTTGTAGTAGTGGGCACGGCGTTTGTCGGCCAACTTCATCATGTCCGTTATTTCATCATCGCTTACGCCTTCCATCCGTTTCTTGATCCGTTCGATACGGTCCTCGTCAGACGAGTGGAGGAAGATGCTGATGCAGTAGGGATTGTCACGTAGCACGTAGTCGGAGCAACGGCCCACGATGACGCAAGGCTTCTCCTCTGCCAATTTCCGGATGGTGTCGGATTGGAGTTTAAAAAGTTGGTCGTTGGAAAGCAGGCTGTTCGTGAAGAAGCCTCCGGAGATGTACTCTTCAATCTGTTGCAGGAAATAGTTCTTCTCCGATTTCTCGTCGGCCTTCTTGAAAAATTCAGGGTCGAGTCCGCACTCCTTGGCTGTGGCTGTGATCAATTCGTTGTCGTAGTAGTCGAAATTCAGGGCTTCTGCCAAGGCTTTTCCTATGCGTCGGCCTCCGGCTCCGAATTGGCGGCCTATGCTGATGATGATGTTCTTTCCCATGTTCTAGTGTTTTTGCGTGTTCTTCAATCGGGTTAATCAATTTTCTTCCTTGCTTTTCTTTTTCCTCTTAAACTCCGCATAAAGCAAGCCGCAAGCGATGAAGGTCGCTATGGCATCGGAGATAGGCATGCTGAGCCAAACTCCGTTGGTGTCGAAGTGCGAAGGTAGCAGCAGAAGCAGCGGTAGGAGGAAAAGTAGTTGGCGTGAAGCCGAAAGGAAGATGGCCCATTGAGCCCGTCCTATGGATTGGAAGAAGTTGGCCACCACCATCTGCATTCCGACAATAGGGAAGGCGGCTACCACGATGCGCATGCCTCGGGCCGAAATTTCGATCAACTCTTGGTCGTTGGTAAACAATCGGGCAATCTGGTAGGGAAGCAGTTCCCCTAAGAGGAAGGCTACGGTTGTTACGATGGTGGCGTAAATCAGGGTGAGTTTCAGTACTTGTCTAACACGGTCGTGGAGGTTGGCTCCGAAATTGTAGCCTGCGATGGGTTGCATGCCTTGGTTGAGACCCATGACGAGCATAACAAAGAGCATGACGATACCGTTGATGATACCGAAGGCACCGATAGCTAAATCTCCGCCGTGGCTTTGCAAGGCATTGTTGATGATGATAATGACGAGACAGGAGCAAGCGTGCATGACGAAGGGTGCCATGCCTATGGAGAAAATGCCCGATACAATCCTCTTCTTCAACTTGTATATTCCCGATTGGAAATGAAGGAAGTTTCGTTTGTCGGCAAAGTGGACAAGGACGAAAATGAGGGCGGCAACTTGAGCCAGCACGGTGGCTGTTGCGGCTCCCCTAATTCCCCAATTGAAGTAGAATATGAAGATTGGGGCCAGTATGAGGTTGACGACAACGGTGAGGAGTGTCGTAATCATCGCTTTGTTGGGGTTTCCTGACGACCGCATGACGCTGTTCAATCCGAGATAGAGGTGCGTCACCACGTTACCGATGAGGATCACTTGCATGAAGTCGCGTGCGTAGGGCAATGTGTTCTCGCTGGCACCGAAGATGTAGAGTATCTCGTCCAGGAAGTAGAGTCCTAAGGCCATGAAAATGACACCGAGGATGACGTTGAGTGTAAAGACGTTGCCCAAGACCATTTCTGCGCTAGCCTTGTCTTTTTGTCCCAATTTGATGGAGACCAACGTGGCTCCGCCCGCACCGATCATGGCACCGAAGGCGGCGGCAAGGTTCATGAGTGGGAAGGTCAGTGCCAGGCCGGAGATAGCCAAGGCTCCGACACCCTTTCCGATGAAGATTCGGTCGATGATGTTGTAGAGCGAGGAGGTCATCATGGCGATTATGGCTGGTCCAGAATACTCCAATAGCAATCGTTTGATGTTTCCTGTACCTAAGATGGCAGGAGAATTTTTTTCTGTCATTATTTGTTGGTTGTTTGTTCCTTTTTTAGAATGTAGATGGTGTTGGAAGTGTAGTGGCTACCTCCCAACGTCTTGAACGAATAGCCATTTTTCTCCGCAATGGCTTTGATTTGTTCCTTCGATGAGAAGTGCAGTTCACCTTCCGTCTTGTTAAATTTGAAGATTTGTGTTGAACATACTTCGGTCATCTTGGTCATCTCATGTTTCTTCTGCTCTCCCTTGTTGCCGTCACGGATGATGATGAATCCCTCTTCGCTGAGTTGGCTCATGCACTTTTCGATGAGTCTCTCTTGCTTTTCGTACGGCATATAGTGGAGCATGTCGTTCATGATGAAGACATCGCTGGAAGGTATCTCTGCGGAAAGGGCATCCATAGCGACGAAATTAATCCGCTCGTCTTTGGAGAAGCAGTTGTTGGCCACTTCGATTTTCTCCTCGTCGTAGTCGATGCCTGTCACTTGACGCTTTCTTCCTGTCCAGGAGAGGATGTAGGGGAGGAACCCATAGCCGCACCCTATGTCTGTAATTCGGGCTTCTTTAGGGATGAGTTCGTCGTAGAGATGGTAGTTGTGTTCCAATTTGACCTTTATCCTCATATACCATTCCGTGACAGGTCCCTTGAATATGAAGTTACGGGTGAGACGGTGGTAGTAGTACGGATTTTTGATTACATCGCGGTTGTCTGCCATCTCCTTTTCGTATTCCTGCTTGAAGTAGCGTGAAATGCTTTTCTGCCTTTCTTGGTAGGTGCTTCCCCATTGGCTGTCGTCGGCTGGAATGCGTGGAAGCATCTTGAGGGTGACGAGTCCTCTGTTAAGCATGAAATCGGATTTCCTCAGACATTGCCCGTTTCCTGTCATGATGATGGGGAGAATGTCCAAATTGAGTTTCTCTGCCAAGTAGAAGGCTCCTTTGTGGAATCTTTTCAGCTCGTCGTTTTCGGAGCGGATTCCTTCTGGGAAGATAGCGATGGAGTAGCCTTTGTTGATTAGGTCGGGCAACTCGTTTTTGGGGTCTTCGTAGCCTTCACTGATGTTGTAGAATCCTGCCATCCTCACCAGACCGCCCATGATCGGCGAGTCCCAAACCCAGTCTTTGGTGATCATGATGATTTTAGGCGACAAGGCCAAAATCTGCAAAATATCGATCATGGATTGGTGGTTGCTGATGATCATGGATGGCTTGTCGAACTGGCTTTCGTCCAAATCTTTCCAAACTTCCCGAACCAGAGAACGGGAGATGAATAGAATATACCGTATTGAGTAGGTAATCAGTTTATGGATGTGCAACCTCTTCTTCTCTTTGTTGATAGGTATTAGGTGTAATACCGATGCGTAGAGGGTGAGGAGAAGGGTGAGCAGAGTGAAACAACCGAATATGAAGAGGAAGTGGGCCAGGCTGAAGATGGTCCATGGCGCTTGTCCCTTTTTCGTACGGCTGGTGACGAAGAAGTCGAAGATGAGCGGTTGAATGCTGTAGGCAATCAGCAGCACGGCGAACATTCCGAAAAGGGAAGTGAAGGAGACGGACTGCAGCGCAGGATGCTGAGCGAACGCCAAGGCGCCCATGCCGACGATGGTCGTGAAGGCGGAATAGAAAATAGCCGTCTTGTGGGTGCTGAACATTTTCTTTCCTGTGCGGTATTCGTAGAGCAATCCGTCAGAAATAAAGATGCTGAAATCGTCTCCAATACCGAAGATGAAGGTGGAGATGATGATGTTGACAATGTTGAATTCGATGCCGAATATCGCCATCAGTCCCAAAATGATGAACCAGCTGAGCGCCATCGGGGTGAAGGAGAGCAAAGCAAGTTCTAACCGTCCGTAGGAGATGAAGAGGGAGATGAAGACGATGAAGGAGGAGACAAAGAGGACGAAGTAGAAGTCGTCTTTGATGGTGTTGACGAAGCGGGAGGCGAAGTAGGGCTTGTCTAGGATGACGATGTCGCCATCTCCTTGAAATTGGGAATAGACGGCCGTCTTGTCCTCTTCTTTCAATCTTATTTGGCTGATAGCCATTGTGATGTCTGCTTCTTTGGTAATCCAGTCGGAATAGATTTTGGCATCCTTGGCGTCGCTTCCATAATTGATGGCGGTGTAACTTTTGTCCAATAGTGTCCAGAACTCCTCGAAACTGTCGTTGGTAAAAGGCGTTTCTGAGCAAGCTGTATGGATGTTCTGTTTGAGTTCATCTTTTCTCTTCTTATCCCAAAAGTTATTCCATTGTTCGATGCGTTCTTTTTGTATCTCGGTTGGAACCAAGAGGCTTTCTCCTGTGGCATATTCGGCGATGGCTCCGCTCTTTTTCAGCGAATCGATCTTCTGGTTCATGGTCCAGTAGGATTGGAGGGCTTCGTCCTCGTTTTCCCCTGTGGCGATGAAATAGATGTTCTTATAGTCTTTTTGGAAAGTCTCGTCCAGTTTTATCTCTGTGGCACGGAGGTGTTTAGGCTGGAAACTGAGCGAGTTCATGTCTGCGTTGAATTTCACGTCGTTGGAGAAATAGAGTCCAACAGCGGTGAGTAGCAGTATGCCGATAACGAGAAGTTTATTCTTCTCATAATGGTAGGCGTTTAATTTCTCCACCACTCTGAGGAATCCGTTGGATTGGATGTTTCCGTCTCCGACCAAAAGGTGGGGGAGGAAGATGAGGCAGAAGATGGTGGTGCCTATGATGGTCAGGGAGGCGAACCAACCGAAGTCTTGCAACACTTCCGAGTTGGTGAAAATGAGGCTGAAGAAGGCTCCAATGGTCGTGAAACTTCCGATGGTGAGCGGTGCAATCATCTCTTTGATAATCTCTTCGCTGTTTCGGGTATGTTCGCGGTGGGCTACGACATGGATGGAGTAGCTGAGTACAACTCCGAAGATGGCGGAGCCGGCTCCGATGGCGATGATTGATATCTCCCCCTTGATGAAATAGAGGATGGAGAGTGCAAAAAGTCCGCCGAACACGACAGGAAGCATGATGTGGAGCAAGGATAGTTTATTTCGGAAGGAGAGGAAGATGACGACGCTGATGAGGCATAAGGCTATGCCGAGCGTGATCACCGTGTCGCTCTTGATTTGTCGGGAGTTGTAAACGGCGACGGCAGGACCTCCGAAATATTCCACGGAGATGTGGGGTTTCTCTAAGGTTGTGTGTTGGAGGCATTGCTCGATAGCGTCCACCAGTTTCGCGTTTTCCGTCGTGTTTCCGGCAGGGAAGCGGGGTTCGATGAAGATCATCATCGATTTTCCGTCTTGGGTGAAGAGGTGCTCCTCTTCCATTTGGTAGTTGCCGCTCAGTTGCATGCCACGCAGATTCCCAAGCGCTTTATTTCCTATTCCGAGAGGGTCTTTGAAGATGAAGTTCTTGGCGAAAAGTCCGACAGGCGAGGCGAGCGTCTCGTAGTTCTGTTGCATCTTCGCCTTCAAGGCGGAGAGTTTAGTCGCTGAGTCTAACTTCTGATAGTCGGCAGAGTCGAGGAAGATAGGCAAGTTGTCGTAGATGAAATCGGTGACAGCCAACATCTTTTCTCCGTCTATTTTTGAGGTGATTTGGTTGATATGGGTGGCTCCGATGGCGGAGTCTATCTGGGTGGCGAGAGCGTCGCCTGTTTCGATTAGCGATTCCTTGTCGCCCGTTTCGGAAGAGACGAGGACAATCAGTTTGTCTTTAACTTTTAAATTTTGGAATACGGCATTGATCCTTTGAGAGTCGGCCGAGTTGGGTATGAATTTAGTGATGTCTTCTTGATAGTTGATTTTCAGGGAAAAATATCCCATAACTGCGAATAGAAGAAGCATACTGCTGTATAGGATTCCCTTATGATTTTGGAAGAATCTATAGATCGCAATGAATATCGGCGACATGGTTGATCTTTGGGTTTCTCGGTGGTGGGTTATGACAGAATTAACGAGGCCCCCTCGAAAGGAGAGCCTCGTATGTGTTATTTGTAGTTGTTAATCTTCTATGAAATCCTCTTCGCTGATTTCCTCGAATTCGTCACTCATGATAGGAGCTTGCCTTTTGAATCCTTCGCAGAGGGAGATGATGGTTTCCGTGCTGGAGATTCCGTTGATAGGCTGTAGCTTCTCTTGGATGATGCGGAGGAAGTCCATGTTGTTTTTCGCATAGATTTTGATGAACATGGCGTACTTGCCGGTGGTGTAGTGGCACTCCACAACTTCTGGGATCTTATGCAACTCTTCGGCTACCTCTTTGAAAAGGTTGGCGTCTTTCAGGAAAATACCCATGTAGGCACAAGTGTTGTATCCTATCTTGGTGGGGTCAAGGATGAATTCCGACCCTTTGATGACTTCCAAGTTCTGTAGTTTTTGGATGCGCTGGTGGATGGCAGCTCCCGATACGTTGCATTCGCGGGCAACTTCGAGGAATGGAATCCTGGCATTGCTGGATATCAGTTTCAATATCTTCTCGTCCAATTTATCAATTTGATGATGTCCCATACGCTTGTTTTTTTAGGGGTACGTAATTTTTGTCTTATTTGTCGGACTCTTCGCTTGGCTAGGAAGTCTCTTCAAGGGTTCTATGCTGAACGGCGGAATTCGAGCCTCTGCTAGTCCGATGGTTCATGGAACCCTCCTATTGGGGCTACAAAGTTACAAAAAATATGGATTTATTGTAGCTACCTTGTTTCAGCGAACGGCAAGAAAGGTTTCGTCGTGCTTGATTTTCTCCTTCATGTATTGGAGATGGGCAATCATCTCTTCAATGTCATGGTGCATGATGGCCTTGTTAATCTCTACATGTTTGGTATATTCGAAAGGGTAGAGTGTCTTGTATTTGGATCGGTCGTCCTCTACGCCGTTTAAGTCGTTCATCAAATTTTTGAATCTCTTTTCGAGTTCTTCCTGACAGAAGGTCACTTTTTCTTTCTTCGCTAATATGTTTTCCATAAATACTTGTTTTTTTGTGTGTTCTTCGGATTATGGATAATCCTTTTGGTTCTTAGAAAGACGAAATTCCCTTTGGAAATTCCTCCTTTTCTCTTCTCCCTATAAACTTACAGTTTCTTTTTTGAATCTGCAAGGATTTTGTTATTCTTGTTTCATCATCCGCTCCGCTTCTTCGATTGAGTTCAGCTTTCCTACGTCAATCAGATGGAGATTGGCGTCTATTTCGGCATTGAATTTCATCTCGTTGCACTTTGAGATGTAGAAGTCCATGATGGGAAATTTGTCGGGAAATGAATCCATCTTACGGAAGACGGACGGCGAGAGGACGTGGATGCCTGAGAATGCGTAGGGCGTGTACTCCTCGGCATGAAAATCGCTTATTGGCGATTTCACTTCGCCCGTCGTCTCGTTTTTCCAACCTTGTAGCCTCTTCTCTTGGTCGAATAGTAAGTAGCGGCTGCTCTTTCGATTGCTTACCAAGAGGGTGGCGTCGCAGGCTTGGTTGAGATGCTTTTTATAGAGCCCCTTCAAGTCGGCGTTGGAGAGAATGTCCACGTTGTGGATGAGGAAGGGCTCGCCGTTGTCGAGCAGAGGCTTAGCCTTCTTGATGCCTCCTCCCGTGTCTAACAGCTTGTCTGTCTCGTCGGATACGGCGATGGAGAGACCGAATCGGTTGTTCGCCTCTAAATATTGGATGATTTGTTCGGAGAAATGGTGGACATTGATGACGATGTCGTGAAATCCGTTCTCCGCCAATTTTTCGATGACATGCTGTAGCAAGGTTTTCCCTGCCACGGTGACTAAAGCTTTGGGCTTCGTGTCTGTGATTGGTTTCAGCCGGGTTCCGAGTCCGGCAGCGAATATCATTGCTTTCACTTCTTCTCTGCTTTGGTTTTGTTGTTTCCTTTGCCGACCTCTTTCTTAGGGGAAAGGAGTTCTTCGTAGCGAGGGGAGTCTTTTAGCAATTCGACTGCAGCTTGATAGGTCTTGTCCCTTTTGAGCGACTCCTCGATTTCGCCTCGTTGGTAGTAGTAGCGTTTGGCTATCTCAACGCTGATGATGTCGGTAATCTCGTTTTTGAAGAGGTCGAGGTCTTTCTCCACGTTGTGGGAAAGTTTGTCTTCCAAAGCCTTGAATTCCTCTTCGGCAAGTTGGAAGTAGCCTTCCTCTTTCGCCACCTCTTTCAGACTGTTGATAACCTCCTCCGTCTTCAGTTTGTAGGTGAACTTCTTCTCTTTGACGAATTTTTTAAATCCTTCGTAATCGTTGAATTTGAACTCCTCCAAAGATCCGATGCTCTCGTGTTCCCTCTCGTATTTGTTGACGTAGTCGAAGACTATGTTGTTGGTGTACAAATGGTATGCGATGGTCGAATTCTTTTCTGGCTCCACGTAGAAGTCGGGGTTGATACCTCCTCCGTCGCGGACGATTCTGCCTTTTGCCGTCTTGTATTCGGTTGTCAAACTGTCTGGAATTCGTTGAACATAGCCGTCTGTGCTACGTTGTGAGTAGTCGATGGCTTGGATGCAGCGTCCGCTTGGAATGTAGTATTTGGAGATGGTCACTTTCAGGTTTCCTCCGTAAGGGAGGTTCCGAGTGGTTTGCACCAATCCTTTTCCGAATGTTCGTTCGCCGACGATGACGGCTCTGTCCAAGTCTTGTAACGCGCCTGCCAAGATCTCGGCTGCTGAGGCTGAGTTCCTATTGACAAGGACAGCGATAGGGATGTTCCTGTCCACAGGTTCGCGTGTGGCTTTGTAGGTCTCGTCCCATTCCTTTACTTTTCCTTTTGTATAGACGATGGTCGATTTCTTTTCGACGAAGAGGTTGGTGATTTTCACCGCCTCGCCGAGGATGCCGCCGGGATTGTTCCGCAAGTCGATGATAAGGGCTTTGGCCCCCTCCTTCTTTAGGTTGGAGAAGGCATCGGCGAAGGCGTCCCCTGATTTTTCCGTGAAACCGCTGAAGTTGATGTAGCCAATGCCATCTTTGAGGGTGGCGTAGGAGACAGGAGGAATGCTGATCTTGTCTCTCATGATCTCGAACTTGAGTTCTTCCCCCATTCGGCGGATTTTGACGGTTGCGACAGTCTTGGCTTGTCCTTTCAACAGTTCGCTCGCTTGGCTGGTCGTTTTCCCTTTCAGTTCCTCCCCGTTGATCTCGAGGAAGACGTCTCCTACCTTCAAACCTGACTTTTGTGCCGGCATTCCTTCGTAGATTTCTGAAATGAAGATTTCCCCGTCACGTTCTCCGATGATGGCTCCAACGCCTGCATATTCGCCTGTGGTCATGAACTTTAGGTTGTCCATCTCAGATTCGGGAATGTAGGTGGTGTAGGGGTCCAAGTTGCCTAGCATGGCATCGATGCCTTGCTTTATCTGTTTGTCCGGTTGGATCGTATCGACATAGAACAAATCTAGCTCTTTATAGATGGAATTGAATATGTCCAAGTTTTTTGAAGTCTCAAACTCTCTGGTTCCTTTCTTTACGCTTGCTTGGCAAATCGGGAGAGCGAGGGCAACGAGTGCTATTGAGAGTATGCTTTTTCTCATAAAATCAATAATGTTTCTATTTTTGTAAAGTATAGTACTCCCCATTTTTTGACAACGGGTTAATACTTTTTTCTTTCGTCGTTGGAGGAAATTTGGCTATCTCCAATCCTCAGCCAACAACAACGCTTCAAATTTATAATTTTTTTAATTATGCAGCCTCATATAGTACTCCCCATTTTTTTGACAATTGGTTAATACTTTTCTATGTTTAGGAATATAGAAATGACAATGATGAAAAATGCAGTAAACGACAAAATAGCCATCTGAAGCAATATTTTTAGATAGCCCCAAATGTCGCTTTGTTTCTTCATGTTGCGATACCCAAATAGTATTATCTCAGTTGTTGCATATATCATTGGAGCATAAAAACATGTAGCCGTGAGTATCATAATGACGATGTTGGGATAATACTCTCTATTTAGATGAAAAAAGAGAAATAACAAGAGCCCTCCAATTATCAATATTGAAGTAAGCCTTAAATATGTGTGTTTAAAATCATATAAAAACATTTCAAAACTATTTGATTGATAAGTATATCGCTTGGTGTCTCATTATTTGATTCCCTCTCCTTTGTCATTCAAGAAATACCATCTGTTATTGTACTTTACTCGTAATAACTCATCTGAAAAGGAGGATACTTCTTTGAATTCTTTTTCTACGCCCGTTTCTATGTTTTTTACTTTGTAAATTTTGTTTTCATAATCTTCTTTATACATAAACTTCACATTCGATTCATTATCTTTTTGGACAGTGGTGACATCATACTTAGAAAGCGGAAGGTATTGGGAAAGCGGGAGGGTACGATATTTTGACAAATCCGAAAATTTTAAGATTCCAGCATCCAGATAGTCGAAGATAGGATGATTTTCAGGAATCCATGCAGTGTCCCCTGTGGCAACATCAATACAAATATGAGAGATCTCGCTTGTACTTTTTTCAGATTCCGTCTCTATGATTCTTTTTCCCAAAAAATGTCGATCTTTAAGATATAGAGGTTCCTTTATTAAAGCATTCCCTTTAGCATCTTCAAACATCCATGATGATACGTCATTCTTCACTACTAGTCTTAGCCTATTTTGACCAACCGGAATAACCATTGGATTCACCTCTTTCCCCTCCAAGGTGTATAATTTTTTTTGTTTCGCCGATTCAGGGATCTGTACGCCACGTTCATTTAAAAAGCTTTCAAAACTTGATGATGAATATCCATCGAAAAATAGATATTTCCCATATTCCCTTACCTCATTGTATAACTTATCTACTAAAATCTTTTTATTTCTATAAATGGTCGTAGTCAGTGTAAAGACCTGTTGCCCTAACTCAGATTCATCAACGAAACACTCTTTAAATAGCACTGTCCCATCAATATAATCGTCTATTATGTTAGTGCTTTCAATGATAAATGGGCAGACGACATTGAAATTCATATCGACGACGCCATACTTGCCCTCTTTTTTCAACACAAGACATTCTCGGACTTCTCTACTGATGCGACTACGGTGATGAATAGCTTGAAAGCCTTGCTTTTTCATCTGCTCTTCTCCCATATATTCTTTTTTCCCTTTCTTGGTAATAGAAAGAACATCTCCGGTAAGAACGTTCACTACCGGCCAGTCATTATCCATCGTAAATAGCAGTTTTCCATATTCGAAGCAATAAGTGACTTTTTTGCCTGGTTCAGTCTCAAGTTGTATGATATCCACTGGTTTGAAATAAGAACATTCGTTAATTCTCTCAGTAGGCTCATAACACGAAGGTAGTCGATCGATTCTTATCACTTTCCCTTCTGGGACAACTCTATTACCCATGCTGTCAATAACACCTACCGATTCGTCACACCATAGTCCGTTTCTGAACTTTCCATGTTTTTTTAGATTCTCAAACTGTAATGGTATGACCACCTCGCCTGATTTGTTGATGAATCCTGATTTGTTATCTTTTGTCACCAGCGCTCTGTTTTCGCTGAATTCTCCTACATAATCGTAGTCTTTGATTTTATTGTTCAACTCCTCTGTTTGCTTTTTTGTAAGTGAGGCGGCTGATGCTACGAATGCAATTGATAATGCGAATAGGGTGGTAATAATCCTTTTCATAAAACAATATTTTTACTTGCTGAAATGGCACTTTATCGTTCCATCTACCTTACTGATATACTGCGAAAATAATGAATTAGATGTAAAGGACAAATTTTAGGATGAATAAAAAAGGGACTGTGATTTCTCTCCATCAAGAGAAACGGACTACTTGGGACGGCCTCTTAAGCCGAAGGAAGGCGTGCTTTCCCCTTATTCAAATTTTATGGATTGGGCTGGGTTTATCTTCGTGATGATGTAGGACGGACCGACGGTGATCAGAAGGAGCAGGACGAAGGTGCCCACATTGATGGCTAGTAGGTTGAAAAGGGATAGGTGGATGGGAACGGTCTCCACGTAGTAAACGTCGGGGTCGAGTTTGACGAGGGAGAAATACTTTTGGATGAGGCATGCGGATATGCCGATAAGGTTGCCTAAAAGGATTCCTTTCCCGATGAGGAAGGAGGATTGGATAAGGAATATCCGTCGGATGAACCAATTGCTTCCACCCAATGCTTTCAGAATGCCGATCATGTTGGTGCGTTCCAGGATGAGGATGAGGAGACCAGAAATCATGGTGAATCCTGCCACCAACGCCATGAGGATGAGGATAACGGTCACGTTCATGTCCAGTAGGTCTAACCAACTGAATATTTGAGGGTTGATTTGCTTGATGGAGCGTAGCAGGTAGGAGGCTCCGTTGGGGTCGAACCGGTTTCCCATGATGTCGAAAGCCTCTTCGATGGCGTTGTCAAGATGCTCGTAGTCGTCCGTCAGGATTTCCAGTCCGCTGCATTGGTTCTCCTCCCATCCGTTGAGGTGTTGGATGATTCGTTTGTCACAGATTACGAATAGTTTGTCGTAGTCGCCAAACCCAGTGGAGTAGATGCCTTGTATGGTGAGCGGACGTACGCGTACCCGTCCTTGGATGACGAAATAGGCCAACACCTTGTCGTTAACCTTGATTTTCAGTAGGTCGGCGATCTTTTGGGAGATGAGTATGTTCTTGTTGGCCGTCGTGTCTTCCAAGTTAAGCAGTTCTCCCGATTTGAGGTTGGAGCGGAAGAAGTCCCAGTCGAAGTCTTTCCCGATGCCTTTCAAGACGATGCCTTGGAAGTTGCCGTCGGTGTTGATGATGCCGGGTTGTGTGGCAAATTCGTGGATGTGTTTGATCCAAGTTCCTCTTTGCAGGCGGCCTTTTATCTCGTCGTCGAAGATGACGGGAGGGGTTTCGTAGGTTTGGTTGCTGTAGGAGGAGGATACTTGGATGTGGGAACCGAATCCGATCAGTTTGTTTCTGACTTCCGTCTTGAACCCGATGACGATGGCAACAGCGACAATCATGACAGCCAAGCCCATGGCAATACCTCCTATGGCGATGCGCACGGCGGGGCGGGAGACTTTCTTGTCTTTCTCCTTGTTGAAATGAATGCGTTTTGCTATGAAAAGTTCAAATTTCATCGAGCCAATTAGCCTATTAAAAAGACGGATGGATCCTTTGGAGTCCATCCGTCGATTCTTTCTTTTTGTAGTATTATAGCGTCCGTCCTGGATAGACTTCCAACGCTTTCTTCAGTACGATCAATGCTTTTGCCAATTCCTCTTTTTCAAGGACATAGGCCACTCTGACCTCGTCTTTCCCTTGACCTTTCTCTGTGTAGAATCCGGAGCATGGAGCCATCATGACGGTTTGTCCTTCATATTCGAAGTCGTTCAGCAACCAAGCGCAGAATTTGTCCGAATCGTCGATAGGCAACTTGGCCACTGTATAGAAGGCACCCATCGGAATCGGAGTGTAAACGCCAGGGATGCGGTTGAGGCCGTCGATGAGGAATTTCCTCCGCTCCACGTATTCGTTATACATCTCAAGCATATACGATTTTGGCGTGTCGATGGAAGCCTCGGCTATGATTTGTCCGATAAGCGGTGGACTCAATCTGGCTTGACAGAACTTCATTACGCTCTTCCTTACCTCCACGTTCTTGGTCACCAAGGCACCGATACGGATACCGCATTCGTTGTAACGTTTGGAGACGGAGTCGAAAAGGATGACATTCTCGTCGATACCCTCCAAGTGGAAGGCAGATATATAAGGGGCTCCAGTATAGCAGAACTCCCTGTAAACCTCGTCGGAGAAGAGGTAGAGGTCGTATTTTTTCACCAAGTCGCGGATTTTGTTCATCTCTGACTGGGTGTAGAGATATCCTGTCGGATTGTTCGGGTTGCAGATGAGAATACCCTTTGTGCGTGGTGTGATCAGTTCCTCGAACTTCTCTACCGGCGGCAGGGCGAATCCCTCCTCGATAGTGGAAACGACAGGCTTCACGATGGCACCTGCACCGATGGCGAAGGCCGTATAGTTGGCATACGCAGGCTCAGGAACGATGATTTCATCGCCTGGGTCGAGGCACGACATGAAAGCGAAGTTTACCGCCTCCGAACCACCTGTTGTGATGATGATGTCGTTTTCATCCACATCGATGTTGAATCCGTGGTAGTAGTGCGCCAATTTCTTGCGAAGGCTTTTAAAGCCGTTGCTCGGGCTATATTCGAGGATGCTCCTGTCGATTTTCTTCATGGCTTCGAAGGCGATGGTCGGAGTCTTCACATCGGGTTGTCCGATGTTCAGGTGGTACACCTTTATTCCTCTCTCCTTTGCCTTGTCTGACAGCGGAACCAGCTTTCTGATAGGGGATTCTGGCATTATGTGTCCCCGGTTGGAAGTCTGTGGCATTTCTATTATAGGGTTTAAAGCAGTACTGCTTATTTGCAACTTGCTGTTATTTATAATTGTTCTTTGCCCATAACGGACAATTCTCAATTTGCAAAGTTATCACATCTATTTTTTAAAATCAAAAAAATAGTCGGTTATTATTTTGCATTCCTTGCGTTGCGAGGGGTTTTGTCTGGCACGTTGTATCCAGTTGCTGACTAGGATTGGCTTCCTGCTAGTAGTGGTGATGGATTTTTGTCCAGTTGCTATCTGTCGCAGGCAGGCTAAAGCCCTTTGTTTTTGAACAGTCGGCCTTGCCATGTGTCCCTTTCTCGAAGTCTTTTTTCGAGTTTGGCGGTAAACTCGTAGTTTTTCAGTCCCCAGTTAGGAAGGATTCGGAACTCTTGCGGCGATTGGGAGACGAAGCGTTCGATGACGAAGGCGGGGTTGACCCGTTCGATGAAATCGATGGCAAGGTCGATGTATTCGTCTGCCGTGTAGAATTGGAAATGATCCGGATGATCTTCGTACTCTTTCGCCATTTGGGTGCCTCGGATGAGTTGCAACTGGTGCAGCTTGATGCTGGTCAGCGGAAGTTGGGAAATCTGGTCGGCATGGTCGAGTATCTCTTCCCGGCTCTCTAGGGGGAGACCCAATATGAGGTGGGCGCAGGTGTTGATGCCCTTTGCTGCGGTTTGTCGGATGGCTTCGCGGGAGACCTCGAAGGAGTGTCCCCGGTTGATGTTGTGGAGTGTCCTATCAAGGGTTGATTCCACGCCGTATTCCACCATGACGTATCTCTCCTTAGCCAACTCTCCTAAGTAGTCGAGGAGTGGCTCGTTGATGCAGTCGGGTCTTGTCCCGATGACGATGCCGACCACGTTGGGGTGGGCGATGGCTTCCTCGTAGCGTGCCCGTAGAATCTCGTTGGGGGCGTAGGTATTGGAATAGGCTTGGAAGTAGGCCAAGTATTTTTGTCCTTCGTATTTCTTGAAGAAGATGACCCCTTCCTCCAGTTGCTGTCGGATGCTTTTGCTTGGTTGGCAGTATTCTGGATTGAACGTCTGGTTGTTGCAGAAGGTGCAACCGCCGTGGCTGATTTTCCCGTCCCGGTTGGGGCAAGTGAAACCTGCGTTGACGGATATTTTCTGAACCTTAAAGTCGGGAAACACTTTTTTCAAGTAGGACGAGTAGTCATTGTATCGTTTGTCTGGTGTGTTCATCTCTTGTGGTTGCCGAAACTGAATTTGACCTTCTCCCCAGCCGTGTCGATGGAGTTTTTAGCACTTCTTAATCATTTAGAAGAGCCCAAAAGTAGCAGTAAATCTTCTTTTTTCCTAATCTTTCTATCCTTGTGGCAGAAGAAATGTGTAGTTTTGCAATCCGAAAGGAAGTCGGATGCCCTTTTTTATGGAAAATAGTTCAAAAACATACTTTTTGTTCTTACGGAAACGAATAAAAAGTGCTATATTAGCAAAACGAAAGAGTGGAATTATTTTGATATGCTAGTGTACAAGAAAAATCGTTCCATAAAATTAGGGTGGACGACGGATGTCGTTCGCTAAATTTTAACTCGTAAATTGTGTATCTATGTTGACAAGGGAGGATATGGATTGCCTATCCAAAAAAGGCATAAGTGAGGAGAAGTTGAATGAGCAGTTGTCGCATTTTAAGAATGGATTCCCGTATCTTACAGTTTGTAGCCCAGCTACAGTGGGAAGGGGAATACTCCGTATGGACGAGGCTGCGAAGGAACGCTATAAGAGGAATTGGGGCAGTTATTTATCGAAAAATGTCAATGTGGTGAAATTCGTTCCTGCTTCAGGAGCAGCAAGTCGGATGTTCAAGAGCTTGTTTGAGTTCATGGAGTTGTCGGACGGTGTCCTTTCCCGTGAAGCGGATATGAAATTTTTCGGTGAAATCGAGAAATTCGCCTTCTTCAACGTGCTGAACGAGAAGTGCAAGAGCAGGGAAGGCAAGTGCGTGGCTGAACTATCCAAGGAGGGTCGATATAAGTCCATTGTATCCAATGTGTTGAGTGAGAGGGGCTTGAATTATGGAGCGTTGCCGAAGGGCTTGCTTCTCTTCCATTGTTACGGAGATACGAGCCGTACACCGTTTGAGGAGCATTTGGCCGAAGGTGCCTTGTATGCGAAGAGTGCCAACGATAGGGTTCGGTTGCATTTTACGGTTTCTCAAGAACATTTGGAGTTGTTCCATGCGATAAATGAGCGTGCGTTGCCTTTTTTCAGCGAAAAGTTCGGGGTGGACTACGATGTGCAGTTCTCTGTCCAGAAACCTTCTACGGATACGGTGGCTGTTGACAAGGATAATAACTTTTTCAGAAAGGGAGACGGTAGTCTCTTCTTCCGTCCGGGCGGCCATGGTGCCTTGATTGAGAACTTGAACGATATTGATGCCGACGTGGTCTTCATCAAAAATATAGACAATGTGGTTCCTGATTCTTACAAGCAAGACACGGTGGAGTATAAGCAGGTGATAGCTGGTCTTTTGGTGGAGATTCAGGAGCGTGTATATCACTATCAGCAAATCTTGGAGAACCCAATCACGGTCGATCAAGCCGATGAGATGTTGAATTTCTGTGAGCAGCAATTGTGCCTCTTCTGCGATGAAATCAGGGTGAAGCCGTTGTCTGAAAAGGTGGCATATTTGAAACGTAAGTTCAATCGTCCGATCCGTGTCTGCGGAATGGTGAAGAACGAGGGCGAGCCGGGGGGCGGACCTTTCTTGTGTGTCAATCCTGATGGTACACGGTCGTTGCAGATTTTGGAGAGTTCGCAATTCGACAAGAACGACGAGTCCCAATGGGGAATCATGAAGCGTTCGGAGTTCTTCAATCCTGTCGATTTGGTGTGTGCTGTCAAGAACTACAAGGGGGAGAAGTTCGATTTGCGGAATTTTGTGGATCCCAATACAGGCTTTATCTCAATTAAATCAAAGGACGGCAGGGAGTTGAAGGCCTTGGAGTTGCCTGGTTTGTGGAACGGTGCCATGTCGGATTGGATTTCCGTCTTTGTCGAGGTGCCAGTCTCCACGTTCAATCCTGTGAAGGTGGTGAACGACCTTTTGCGCAAGGAGCATCAGGGCGAAGAAAAAGAATAATTAAGGATCTTGAATAAGAGGTGTCCAAGGGTTGGTCCTCTTTTGAAAATGGCCGTTTTAGGGGCGATTGGGGTGAATTCTCCAATGGGGTAGTCTCTAAAACGGCTGTTTTGTGATTTGTCACTTTACTTTGTTTGTGTTGGAAGTCTTCCTTTTCTGGCAATCGATTTAGGTTTCGTAAGTTGGAGTGAGAGGTTGCTTTTGTACCGACGAATAGGCTGAAAGATTTCCCTCTTAGTAACCGATTGCATTGCAGGTGCTGTTGGTTGGCAACGATGAAAGAGTCTTCTCTTTCTGCAAAGCGGTGGCTTCCGGCCACTTTCCCTTCGCCCTCATGTGCCGGCACTGCGTACCCGGTTACTAGTAGGATTGGCTTCCATCCAATAAGGGGAACTGGATATTTGTCCAAATGAGATTCCTCACAAGGCATGTTTCCTTGGTTTTACAATGTTGGGGCGTGGATTTGATAGATGTTCTTTCGTAGGAAAGGCGTAGTTGTTGGAGGAATTTATGCTAGTTGAGGCACAGCACGCTCATAGCCCCACACGAAAGTGCGGGGATTGTTGGGTGCTGGAGAATGACAATCGAATGGAAGACTCCGGTTTTACAACCTTAAATCCACATTCCTTCGTTTACTCGTATCAGGTCACCAATGCTGATGCTGTCGAGGTAGTTGTTGATGAGTTTGTCGAGATGAAGCCAGATTGGCAACGTCTTGCAATCCTCTTTTCGAGGGCATTCGCTATCTCCTGAGCACTCTAGGCAGGAGACTGGGGAGAGGGAGCCTTCCGTGAGACGGAGTATCTCGCCCACCTTGTATTCGGAGGGTTTGCGTGTCAAACGGTATCCGCCGCCCTTTCCGTGGAAGCCTTCCACGATTTTGTTCTTTACGAGGAGGGCCATGATGCTCTCCATGTATTTATGGGAAATGCACTGCCTTTCGGATATGTCTTTTAGTCGTATGTTTTCGGAAGTTTGCTGTTCTGCCAAATCTATTATGATTCTCAGCGCATACCTTCCGCGAGTTGAAATCATCATAAGTATAGTTGTTTAAGTGGGTAAACAATCAAAGGAGAGGGGGCTCCAGAAGAGCTCCTTCCCCTTTTTTTATTTGTCCAAATCAATCAGCAAAGAGTGGAGTGCTTAAGTATCTGTCGCCTGTGTCAGGCAAAAGTACAACAATGTTCTTCCCCTCGTTTTCTGCTCGTCTGGCCAATTGGATGGCAGCCCAAAGAGCCGCTCCACTTGATATGCCGACCAAAACACCTTCTTTTTTACCAATCAGTTTTCCAATTTCGAAAGCGGATTCGTTCGGAACAGGGATAATTTCATCATAGATTTTGGTATCCAATGTTTCAGGAACAAAGCCTGCTCCGATACCTTGGATTTTATGTGCGCCTGCGATTCCTGTGGACAAGACGGCAGAAGAAGCTGGCTCGACAGCTACTACCTTGACAGCTGGCTTTTTGCTCTTCAAGTATTTTCCGACACCGGAGATGGTGCCTCCTGTGCCGACACCTGCTACAAAGATGTCAACGTTTCCGTCCGTGTCCTCGAATATTTCAGGACCGGTAGTCTCTATGTGGGCTTTAGGGTTGGCTGGGTTGACGAACTGACCAGGGATGAAGCTGTTAGGAATCTCCTTTGCCAATTCCTCAGCTTTGGCGATGGCGCCCTTCATACCCTTTGTTCCGTCGGTGAGAACCAATTCCGCACCGTAAGCCTTCATCAGTTGGCGGCGCTCCACGCTCATGGTCTCAGGCATCACGATGATGATCCTATAACCGCGGGCTGCAGCCACGCTGGCCAATCCGATACCGGTGTTTCCAGAGGTTGGTTCGATGATAACCGAACCAGCCTTTAGTTTTCCTGCCTTCTCCGCATCGTCGAGCATAGCTTTGGCAATACGGTCTTTTACGCTACCAGCAGGGTTGAAATATTCGATTTTGGCAATCAACTTAGCCTTTAAATTGAACTCTTTCTCAATGTTCGACAGTTCCAAAAGGGGAGTGTGCCCGATGAGTTGGTCTGCCGATGTAAATATTTTAGCCATATATTAATAGTGTTTGTAATTAGCGTCGTATCATTTTATTGCTTGGAAGCCGTGCTCCAAGTCTGCGATGATGTCATCGATATGCTCCGTACCCACGGACAAGCGGACAGTGTTCGGTTTGATGCCTGCTTTGAGCAACTCCTCTTCGGAGAGCTGTGAGTGGGTAGTACTTGCTGGGTGGATGACCAAAGACTTCACGTCGGCCACGTTTGCCAAGAGGGAGAAGAGCTCCAAACTCTCAGTAAATTTCTTCGCGTCTTCTGCGCTTCCCTTTATTTCGAAGGTGAAGATGGAACCGGCACCCTTAGGGAAGTATTGGTTGTAAAGTTCCTTTGCCCTTCCTGTAGCCAAGGCTGGGTGGTTCACACGCTCTACTTGAGGGTGGTTCTTCAAGAAATCGACCACTTTCAATGCGTTTTCCACGTGGCGCTCAACACGGAGTGACAATGTCTCCAATCCTTGAAGCAGAAGGAATGAGTTGAATGGCGAAATGGCTGCACCTTGGTCTCTCATCAATGTCGTACGAGCCTTGATGATGTAGGCGAGGTTTCCGCACGCTTGCGTGAAGACAACGCCGTGGTAGGATGGATTAGGCTTTGACAAACCAGGGAACTTGTCGTTCTGAGCCCAATCGAACTTTCCTGCATCGATGATGACACCACCCATCACGCTACCGTGTCCGCCGATGAATTTTGTTGCGGAGTGGACTACGATATCGACTCCGTATTCAATTGGACGGAGCAAGAATGGCGTAGCGAAAGTGCTGTCCACGATGAATGGGATGCCGTGTTTGTGGGCGATGTTCGCAATGGCTTGCAAGTCAATTACGTTTGAGTTCGGGTTGCCCAATGTCTCGGCATACAGCAATTTCGTGTTTGGACGAATAGCTTGCTCGAAGTTGTTCGGGTCGGATGGGTCCACAAAGGTAGTACTTAAACCTTGTTCACGCAAAGTATTGGATAACAAATTAAATGTTCCACCGTAAAGATTGGATGATGAAACGATATGGTCGCCAGCAACTGCGATGTTTTGGATGGCGTAGGTGATGGCAGAAGAACCGCTGGCCGTAGCCAAGGCAGCCGCACCGCCTTCCAAAGCTGCAATACGTTTTTCGAAAATGTCGGAGGTTGGGTTCATCAAACGGGTGTAGATGTTACCGCCTTCAGTCAAGCCGAAACGGCCGGCTGCTTGTGCTGAATCTTTGAACACGTAAGAGGTAGTGGCGTAGATAGGCACTGCTCTTGAATCGGTTGCGCTGTCGGGGTTCTCTTGACCCACATGAATTTGAAGCGTCTCGAATTTGTAATTTTTATTTCCCATGATATGCTCCTTTCTTTATGTTGTTACTAATTTTTTTTCGTCGTTTGTTTGATTTGACATTGCAAAGGTATAAAGAAAATCCATATTACCTACTATGTTGGTAGGTTTTATTTTAAGAAAAATATTAAAACGTTGATTTTGAAGTAGATATTTATTGCTTTTTTTATGCTATTTTTTGCGGAATTTCTTCGTTTGATGTTTTTTAGGGTGGTTTAGGGATGTTTTTGGGTCGAAAAAAACGCCCGATTTAACCAAGGAAGGTCAAATCGGGCCTGGTGGGTTGCCTATACCTATAGGATTATTGTACGAGTATTTTTTGATTGCCTAAGATATATACTCCTTTTTCGAGGCCATTGATTGTATTCGTGCCCTCTTGGAGGTGTAACATTTTGATAAGGGATCCATTCATGTTGAATAGAGGAATGCTTGTCTCTGTTGGAACCACTATGTAAGTAGTGCCATTGTTGGAGAAGCACATAAGTTTGTCTCCCTCAGCGTTATATTCATCAATTGAGGCGTGCATCATTGCTTCTATAGTTTTGTCGTCCCATAGGAGAGGGAAGAATCCTTCGATTGGATACCAAATGTTTTCGAAGTCAAGATTGGTCATATTCTTTTGTGCCTCGTTTCCGAGCATGGAGGAGGTCGTTAGATACTCAACACCGTTTGTGGCATCTGGATTTTCATCGGCATTTGTAATGCAGGAGTCGCTGTTGACGTAGCAGCATTGCATAGGCCTTTGGGAATAGACCTTACCTGCAATACACCCGACGAATGTTCCTGTCCCAGAAATTCGCCCAACGGAGTAGCAGGAATCAACCCTCTTGGCTGAGGTGGTGGTGGAGGTGAACACCAGATCATTACTTGTAATGTTTCCAACGATTCCTCCAACGTAGTTGTTGCCTGAAACTTCCGCTAAATTACAACAGTTACTGATGTCTGTTGCTGAGCCAGCAATGCCTCCGACGTGATCTCCAGAGCCTGAGATATTACCGAAATTTATGCATTTGGATAGTTGGTGAGGTGTGGCATAGCTGGCATTCATATTGAGAGATTTCGAAGCAATTCCGCCTACATTCCCTTTTCCTGAAATGTTTCCTGTGTTGTAGGAATAAGAGATGCTTCCGCTGTTTTCATGTACGAGGCCACCTGCATCCCCATTTGAAGAGATGTCTCCTGTGTTGTAGCATCCTTTTATCAATCCCTCGCTTGTGACGCAAATGCCAAAGAATCTGCAACGATTGTCGTCTTGTTGGGTATATGAGGCAATGTTACCACAATTGATGATTTCCCCATATTGCTTAATGCGAGATCCATGGAGATTTGTGCAAATGCCTCCAATTATCGATCCTCCGTTTTCTGTGGAGGAAAACTCGGAACTGGCGTTTATGCAATTCTCTATTTTCCCATAGTTGTCGTAACAAACGCCGCCAAAATGGTTTGCATGGATGGCTCCGTAGTTTATACAACCAAACAAGTAACCAGTATTATTGGCAACAATGCCTGCACTGGTGCCACCCGATACCAATCCTGAGAATGTGCAGTTTGTTATGGTGTCGTTGTTATTAGCGGCGATGCCGCCTGCACCGTAGATTGTGCTGGAGATGACATCTACAGAATCTATCTTTGCGTTGTTGTCTCCACAAACGCCTCCGACAGCACAATGACTGTCTGATGTGCGTATCGCCTTTACTTGACAGTTTTTTACTTTGCAACTCTGAATTCTACCTGAGTTCTCGCCGGCAATGGCACCGACATAATCGAGAGAATGATAATCTTTTGGGGTCGAGAAATATGAATCGGTTATGGTCAGATTTTTGACAATTGCGTTTTCCCCTAATGTTCCGACAAACCCCACGTGATCGTATATGTATGTTAGTTCTTGCGAATATTTTTGGTTAAGATTGAGTCCTGGACAGATTAATCCGCTGATGGTGTGTCCGTTTCCGTCGAAAGTCCTATAATATTGGTCTCTTCCGCCCAAAGGCCTCCACATTTGGTAGCCTGCAGAGTCGGCATAGGAAATGTCTGCAAAAGAAAAGAAATCGTAGTCGTCCATGTTTTTATGGATGACGATGTCTTTCAATAGGATGGCATCTGTTTCATTCCATAGATCGTAATTGACTTTTTCCATATACCAAAAGAGTTGCCCCCCATTGGAGATTTCCGCAACACCGTTTACGATTGGAGCAGGTTGATAGAGCATAGGGTGTTCTTTGCAAAATCCCAACTCGTCAAACTCGATTTCCTTAATTGCTGGAGCCTCAATTCTGCCCGAGAAATGTTTGATTTGAGGATAGTATATTTTTGCGTTTTGGTCTTCGTACATACACCATACTTTGTTGTCTAATCTCGCCATCATGAATCTTATGTCGGTTAGTTGCTCTGTGGTTATGGCGTATTCTGCATTCTCTTCCTCATTGGAAATCTTGCCACAGACGTCTGAATTATAGTAACTATCGCTTACTTTGTAAAACCTACCATCTTTTGATCCCAAAGGCTCGATGTCGGATTCTCCTTTCAGAACTCCTGCGTTATAACAATTTTTGACGTCCTGGTCATAAGCTATACCATAAAGGTATTTCTTGCTAGAGACCGTGCCAAGGTTATAGCAATTATAAACTTCGTCTGAATTATTGTTGTTTTCCACGGCGACAATTCCTGCAGCGAATGAGTCAATTGCAGTGATGTCGCCTGTGTTGAAGCATCCCGAGGTCTTTGTACTATTGATTGCAATACCTGCGGCAAAGGTTTTAGCCGTCACCTTACCTGTGTTATAGCTGTAGTTGGGCGAACCATATATGCAAATGCCAGCGGCTTTTTGGTTGGAGGCGGTAACCTCTCCTGTGTTATAACTATCTTTGGGTGAACCACTACCACAAACTCCAGCGGCTTGTTCGTCGGAAGCATAGACGCTTCCTTCGTTATGGCAATTGATTATAGAACCTCCATGGCCACAGACTCCGCCAACATATTTAATGGCTTTGACCTCTCCCTTGTTGTGGCAGTTGATGATTGAGTCGCATTCTGAGGCGATTCCTGCTGTCCACATTCCTCCGTATACGTTCTGGTTATAATTTCCTGTAATGCTTCCTTCGTTCACGCAGTCGTATATGCCATTGGCATGTGCTGAAATTCCGGCTGCGTAATCTTCTAATGACTCGATATTTCCAAAATTGAGGCATGAACTGATCGTGACTCGATTATCGTAAGATTTTTCGGCCAGTATGCCGGCAGCTACGTACTTTGCAACGATACGGGCATAGTTCGTACAATGGTCTATGTAGAGTGTCTCTCTTTCGTCGTTGTATCCGATAATGCCTGCTCCCTTGTCGGTGCAGTTGATTACGCCTTTACTGCTACAATTTGAAATAGAACCTCCGAAAGCAAGACCACAGATGCCTCCAGTATATGAGTTCTTTTGTGGTTCTGACGTGTCGTCGATGCATCCATCAAAGTGGCAGTTTTGGATTTTTCCCTTTGTTTGGGCGCAAAAGGCTCCTATGTAATAGTTTTGGTATTTCTTTGTGTCGTGACCAATGTAGCAATCTTTGATGGTCAGGTTTTTTATGATGCCATTCTCTCCCAAATAATAGAATAGGGCGATGTTCCCTTCGTAGAAATCCGATGAGGAGGAATTTTTTATGTAAAGTCCCGATATGCTATGGTTGTTGCCATCGAGGCACGCATTGAGCGTGACGCCTTTATCCCAAGTTGCGAATGTCCCGCTGTTCAACTGGTAATTTTCGTCCAACACATTGTTGTTTAGGACAATGTCGGCAATGAGTTTTGCATCGGACGTTATTGTTTTTGAGGAACAATATTCATTCAGATCCTCGGCTGTGGCAATGAGGTAAGGGTCATCGGCAGTGCCGTTGCCTTCCATTGCGTGGGTTTGTGTAAGGTTCAAAAATAAGCAAGAACTCAATACAAAAGAAAAAACATGTCTCTTCATAAATAGGATGTATTTATAAATTCATAGGAGGGCTCTATGTGAATTTTGTAAGGTCGATTGCCGAACCCTCCATGAGGAGCAATCCAATCCATTAATTTTGACAAAAATAGTTCAAATAGATCAAATTACCCCCCCCATAATATGTTTTGCAACATGTTTTTGTGGAATTCCTATTTGGAAGAGGATAGGTCGATTAAAGTTAAGGGACTTGTCTGAAGATTGTATGTACGGTTAGGCTGAAAGCCTTTCCTGCTACTAGTAACCGATTGCGCTATAGGTGCTCTCGGTTCGTATGGAGGCGGAGTGCAGACAGAAATTCTGCACATTCTCCCAAACGGTGGCTCCCAGCCAAATGATGGTCTTGAATGGATTTTGCAGCAAACGGGAAATTTCTTCCCTCTATTTCTCCCCACCTAGAAGTTCGTTCAGTTTCTTTTTCGCTTTTTTGCATTCGTGGCCATAGCTCCATGAAATTCCGAGGGCTCCAGCAAAAAGCATAAAGATGTTGAAGATTGGAAGGTATAAGGGGTAATTGTCCGTTTCTTCAAAAGTTCCTCCTAGGTTTCTGGCTAAGAATCCATGAAATACCACAAAACTGAACCAAACTATCATGAATATCTTTACATAATAAAGTAGGCCCATTTTTATTTTTACCATTGTGCAGGTGCTGTTTCCTATAATCTCACCTGTTATGATGGGTAGGAATGAATTTCGGCTGGTTATGTGTCTGGATATTTTGAACGAGTCTTGGGTCACTTCCCCCTTGAAAAATTTGTTGCTCGTGGGGTCGTCAGATGTCTTTTCTGCATCGTAATTTTCAAGAGTGTTCTCCCGTAGGATTTGGATGACTTTCTCTTTCGACTTGTATGTTTCGATTGTGAACTTCATATCGTTGTGGTGGATGAGTTTAAAGATTGATTAATAAAACGCATGTTGCAGGGTGATGGCTGGTCGATGTTACTTGAATATCTCCTCTTTGTGCTTTTCGACAAAATCCTGTAGCAGGTCGCAAAGGGAAGGGGAGAGTCGTCCGTATGCTGCATCCGTTTCTTCCCAATCGTCCTGTTCGCCCTCTTCCAACGCTTTGCTATAGTTTCGGACTATTTCGTCGTTCCCGATTGTGGCGAGGGCCTCTTTTAGTTCGATTGGGTCGATTCCCGGATAGTTGTCTTGGTATTGGCAGAATCCACCGTTTTGCATTTCGCTGTCGTACCAAAAGCAGAGGACGGCCATCTTCTGAGTTTCAGACAGAGAGGAGAGCTCCCTGTCGCTACAGCAAATCTCTTCGATGAATTTGTTCCAACGGACCTCTTTCTCGCTTAGGGTATAAGACTCGGTTTTGTCTTCCTTCTTCCAAAAGTTGAATAGAGACATGATTGAAAATTTTTGTTAGTTGTTGCTCTACGAAATTCGACAATGAAGGGGCATTTGCCTCAAGGGTATTGGTTCGCTACAAGTTTACCAAAATTTCAGTGGTTTGCCTATCTTATTTCAATTAGTCACAATTTGTTTGTTATTATTCTTATACGTTATTGAATCTTCATACCAATTAGTGAAGTCAAAGATAAACAATGTTCGCCAATCCCACAAAGCAAAAATCGTTTCGTCGGAATTGTGGCGAGGATTTCCACTAACTGCCTGCTACTATATTGTTTGATTTCCTTTCTTAAATATAGCAAATTGAAACCTAAAAATGGATGTTTTGTATTCGTTTTCTTTATCTTGACGCTATTTTTTGATATTTTTGCTATGAATTTGTGCTTGTTCTATTAAAAAATGATATATTTGCGCATTAAAATTTAGAAAAATATAGCGATGAGTCAATTGATAATTCCGAAGGGATATAGACCCATTTTGGACGTTAAACAGACTGAATTGGGAATTAAAAAGATAAAGGACTTCTTCCAAGGAAGTTTGTCCGCTGAGTTGAGGTTGAGAAGGGTGACTGCCCCTCTTTTCGTCATGCAAGGAACGGGTATTAATGATGATTTGAATGGTGC
Source organism: Paludibacteraceae bacterium (assembly GCA_017961765.1). GTDB lineage: Bacteria > Bacteroidota > Bacteroidia > Bacteroidales > Paludibacteraceae > RGIG10190. Next base: position 29,760 of record JAGCWQ010000104.1, read on the forward strand.
GGAGCGTCCTGTCTCTTTCCCTATCAAGGATTTGGGCGACCGTCGCGCGGAGGTAGTCCACTCTTTGGCAAAGTGGAAACGTATGATGTTGGCCGACTATGGCATCGAGGCTGGCTATGGCCTTTATACGGATATGAACGCCATCCGTCCTGATGAGGAGATGGACAACTTGCATTCCCTCTATGTGGACCAATGGGATTGGGAACGCCACATCAACAAGGAGGACCGAACAATTGAATATTTGAAGGATATCGTCTCCCGCATCTATTCCGTAATCTATCGTACGGAGTATGTGGTCTATGAGATGTTCCCTTCCATCAAGCCTTCTTTGCCAGAGAAAATCACCTTCATCCATGCAGAGGAGTTGCGCCAACTCTATCCTAATTTGACTCCAAAGGAACGCGAAAACGAGATAGCTAAGAAATATAGAGCCGTATTCATTATTGGTATCGGTGGACCGCTCGGCGACGGCAAGAAACATGACGGCCGTGCTCCAGACTACGACGACTGGACAACTCCGGGCGAGAACGGGTTGGCTGGCTTGAACGGCGACATCATCGTTTGGAACGAGGTGTTGGGCATGTCTTTTGAGCTCTCTTCCATGGGTATCCGTGTTGACAAGGAGGCTTTGTTGCGTCAGTTGGCCATGACAGGACAAGAGCAACGCAAGGAACTCTATTTCCACAAACGTCTCTTGGAAGGCTCTTTGCCACTCTCCATCGGTGGTGGTATCGGCCAGTCCCGTCTTTGCATGTTCTTCTTGAAGAAGGCTCATGTCGGCGAGATCCAAGCAAGCATTTGGCCAGATGATATGAGGAAGACTTGTGCCGAGAACAACATTCCATTGATTTAATCGGATGGGGTAGCGAAAGACCTAACTTTGCTCCCAATCGTTTAATAATGCTAAAAGCCCGGTTTTCGCCGGGCTTTTTTTTGCTTGCTATTTAAGAAACTTGTAAGTTTGTATATGGGTTATCAAGGCAAGGTGGCCTTGGCCTAAGTTGTAGGCGGATTCCTAGACGGCTGTCCCGCTCTTTCGGACGGTCTCTTCTTGTTCCTATTTTGGGAATTGGGAATTCCTTTTCGGATTTGTTGAATTAATATTGTGTACAGATGAGGAAATTTTTATTGTTGGTCGCTTCTCTTTTAACGTTCGGCCTTTCCGCTTCGGCAGACAGTAACGAGGATTTGCAGAAGTTGACGCATGCGGTCTATTTTACGAGCCATTTCTATGTTGATTCGGTTAAGATAAGCAAGTTGGTGGACGATGCCATCGTGGGAATGTTGGAACAACTCGACCCGCATTCCACCTATATTCCAAAAGATGAGGTCAAGAAGATGAACGAACCGTTGGACGGTAGTTTCGACGGCATCGGCGTGCAGTTCCAGATGGTGGAAGATACCCTGCTTGTTGTGCAGACCATCAGTGGAGGTCCTTCCGAGAAGGTGGGAATCATGGCGGGCGACCGTATCGTCTTTGTCAACGACACGACGATTGCCGGTGTGAAGATGCAGAATACCGACATCATGCACAGACTTCGTGGACCGAAGGGTACGACCGTGAATGTGAAGGTGTTGCGCCGTGGCGTGAAGAACCTGATCGATTTCCGTATCGTGCGTGACAAAATTCCGATCTACAGCTTGGACGCTTCCTATATGGTGGATCAGAACATCGGATATATCAAGATTAACCGTTTCAGTGCGACGACGACCGAGGAGTTTAACGAGGCCTTCAAGAAGTTGAAGAATGCGGGTATGAAGTCGCTTATCCTCGACTTGCAAGGAAACGTTGGTGGTTATCTGACGGCGGCGGTCGATTTGGCCGACCACTTCTTGGAGAACGGACGTATGATAACCTATACGGAGGGCAATGCCCAACAGCGTCTGACCTATGCGGCAACGTCGAAGGGCGGTTTCGAGACGGGTGATTTGGTGGTCTTGATAGATGAGAACTCGGCATCGGCCAGTGAGATTGTCTCAGGTGCTTTGCAGGATTGGGATAGAGCTATGTTGGTGGGTCGTCGTTCCTTTGGTAAGGGATTGGTGCAGAAACCACTAGAGTTGCCGGGTGGGGCGCAGATTCGTTTGACGATTGCCCGCTACTATACGCCGACAGGTCGTTGCATCCAACGTCCTTATAAGGAGGGTGCGAAGCAGTACCGTCGTGATCTGATCGAGCGTTACAACCATGGCGAGTTGATGCACGAAGACAGTATCGTCTTCCCTGACTCGCTCAAGTATAAGACTTTGATGATGCGCAGAACAGTCTATGGCGGTGGCGCCATCATGCCGGATGTCTTTATCCCGTTGGATACGGCAAGATATACGGACTACCATCGTAATTTGGTGGCGAAGGGAGCTATGAACAAGTTTGTCCTCAATTACGTTGAGGCCAACCGTAAGTCCATCAACAGCAAATATCCTCAATTCAAGACCTATAAGGAGAAGTTTGTCGTTACGGATGATATGTTGAAGAATTTGTCCGATTTGGGCGAGAAGGAGGATGTGAAGTTCAACGAGGAGGAGTTCAAACAATCGAAGGAGTTGCTCCGTTTGCAGGTCAAGGCGTTGATTGCACGTGACATCTGGAACACGAACGAGTATTATGAGATTATGAACTTGAATAACGATTCCTATCTGAAGGCAATCGAGTTGTTGAAAGATAAAGAGTTGTATAAAAAGAGTTTTGAAAAGAAACGATAAGAGGGTGGTTGGGCGCTCTGAGTAGCCCTATGCCCTAATTGGTATTGTGAAATCACCGTTTCTCGTCTCTCGTAGAGAGTCGGGAAACGGTGATTTCTTTATTGCTGTTTTGCTTGCATAATTGATTGTTTGTTAGTCGACTACTTGCCATCTTTTTGTTTGTTGAAGGACGGTTCTGCTACCGATATGTCTTGATTTTTCGATTTTTTTGAAAAAAATGTACGAGAGGTTTGGTAAATATTGGAAAACTAACTACATTCGCACACGCATAATCATTATGATTTAAACAAGTTTTTCGCTTGTATCCTGAGACGTTATAGGTGAGATGAAATCACCCCTTTATTTGAATTTAATTCTAACGTAAATATGGTAAAAAGTGGATTTTTCCGAAGGTGTTATGCCTTAATGGTATTCGTTTTCTTTTCAATTTTTTACAGTTCAGCGGCCGAGTGGCTCTGTTTCACTGCTGAAACAGAAGGGGCTTTGCTATGGTGTAATAAATATGCAACAAAGTTGAATGTCCAGTATTCTCTGGATGGAACAGATTGGTATCCTATCCCAATGTCATCGGGAAATGGTGAATTTACTTCAAATGAAACACCACCTTCAGATGTTATTCGATTGGCAAAAGGAGAGAAGGTGTATGTCAAGGGATTATATGACGGGGCTACCTTTGATGGTCAAAATAATGTGGTTTTTGGAATGAAGGGGGATATTGCCGTTACGGGTAATGTGATGAGTTTGATTGATGGGGAAGGAAAGGCTACCGAGATTCCGACGGATTATTGTTTTTGTGCTCTGTTTAGGAGTTGCAGTGGGTTGACTAAAGCTCCAGAATTACCTGCTATGGAACTGACGACAGGGTGCTATTTGGATATGTTTTATGGTTGTTCTAAATTAACGGAAGCACCAGCTTTGCCTGCTACGGAACTGCAATATGATTGTTACCGATCTATGTTCCGAGATTGTAAGGCATTAAAGAAAGCTCCTGATTTGATGGCTTTTGAGATGGTGACTCGTTGTTATTATAGGATGTTTGATGGGTGTTCCAACTTGAATTATATTAAAGTGGGTACTCCCGATTTGAGAGATGGATCAGGTGATTGGCTGATAAGGGGACCAAGCGGCTCTGGTACATTCATGCTTCCTTGTGGTAGTGTTTATACAGAAAGAGGAAATTCTGGTATTCCTGAAAATTTCACTATTGAGTACTTTGCTGTTGTTGTCTTTATGAATGGGGATAAAACAGAGTTGCAGCGAGATACGCTTGCTTGTGATGAGTTGCCTGTTTATAGGGGTAAGACACCTACCTTGAATGGAAAAACATCCATGGGTTGGGATAAGGAAATTGTCCCTACCTCCAATCCAGTTGAATACTATACGGCTATTTATGATCCAGACCTTCCAGAACATTGTCTCTGCTTCACGGCTGAGGAGGCTGGTTCTGAGATTTGGTATGAGAATGTAGATAATTCACCGAATGTGGAGTACACTACGGATGGTGGTTATCATTGGTATCCGTTGGTTGCGGGAGCCAAGGTGACGTTGCCGAAAGTGGGTGATAAGGTCTATTTTAGGGGAAATAATCCCAATGGATTCTCGAGGAATGCAAATGCAGGGGGAGACAAGTACACCTCTTTTAAGATGACGGGGCGTATAGCGGCAAGTGGTAGTGTGATGAGTTTAATAGATGGCACGGGTGAGGAGAAAAAAATATCAAATTCTTATTGCTTCCGAGATTTATTCTCTGGTTGCGAATCCCTTGTGAAAGCTCCCGAATTGTCAGCAACCACATTGGGTTATGATTCTTATTATTGTATGTTTAAAGGGTGTACGAACCTAACGGAAGCACCCGAATTGCCAGCAACCACATTGGATAATTGGTGTTATGAGAGCATGTTCGAAGGTTGTACGAGTCTGACAAAGGCTCCCGAATTGCCTGTGACTACTTTGACGGATGGTTGTTATAGTTCTATGTTCAAAGATTGTGCAAGTCTTACGGAAGCACCTGCTTTGCCAGCGACCACAATAGGTTCTAATTGCTATAGCAATATGTTTGCTGGTTGTGTTAGTTTGACGAAAGCACCTGAATTGCCTGCCACCACTTTGGATTGGGATAGTTATATGAAGATGTTTCAGGGTTGCATCAGTTTGACGAAAGCACCCGAATTGCCAGCGACCACTTTGGGAAAGCAGTGTTACTCGGGTATGTTTGCTGGTTGTATCAATCTTATTGAGGCACCTGCTTTGCCGGCGACCGAGTTAACAGACCTTTGTTATGTTTCAATGTTCGATGGTTGTACTAGTCTGACGAAGGCTCCCGAATTATTAGCGACTACGTGGGTTTATTCATGTTACTCTACGATGTTTCGGGGATGTACTAGCTTGAATTACATCAAAGTGGGGGTTTTGTCTTTGGATAACGATCTGGGTGCTACAGACGATTGGGTCTTAGGTGTAAGTGGTCCGGGAATTTTTGAGTTCCCTTGCGGTAGCCGATACGACAAGCATGGCTCCTCTGAGGTGCCGAATCTGTTCAAGATCAAGGCCTCCCCAATCATCATCTTCCAGAACCCAGACGGAACGGAGTTGCAGCGTGACACCATCGATTGTGGAGAAACACCGGAATATAGGGGCAAAACGCCAACTTATGGCAAGAACCTCCAATTCAAGGGTTGGGATAAGGAACTCGATGTGATCAAAGAAGCGGATGTCTATTATTATACGGCAGTCTATGAAGAGATTATCCCAGACCTCCCTGTCAATTGCCTTTGCTTCACGGCCGAGGAGGATGGTGCTGAGGTTTGGTATGAAAACAAAGACAATACACCTGACGTGCAATACACTACGGATGGCGGTTATCATTGGTATCCGTTGGAGGCAAATGTCAAGGTGCTTTTGGCGAATAAGGGCGACAAGGTCTATGTCAGGGGAGACAATCCGACAGGATTCTCGCATACGAATGAAAGTTATACATCCTTCAAAATGGAAGGGAATGTCGCTGCTTCTGGTAGTGTGATGAGTTTGATTGATAAGAAGGGTGATGTTACGGAAATACCGAATGCTAATTGTTTCCGTGCGTTATTCAACGGATGTGCCTCACTCACCCAAGCACCGGAGTTGCCAGCCACTACGCTGAAATCTAATTGCTATGCAAATATGTTCGGCGGATGTACGTCTCTTACCCAAGCTCCAGAGTTGCCAGCAACCGAGTTGGCCCATTCTTGTTACAATTATATGTTCGTGGATTGTTCCAACTTGCAGGAAATGCCGGACTTGAAAGCCACGACAATGGTTCCTTATTGCTATTTCTGCATGTTCGTCAATTGTTCAAGTTTGACGGAAACGAAGGAGTTGCCTGCCACTGAGTTGGCCACTGACTGCTACCGGGGTATGTTCCAAGGTTGTAAAGGTCTGCGACAGACTACAACTTTGCCTGCCACGACATTGGCTACTAATTGTTATATGGACATGTTCCATGATTGTGTTAGTTTGACGAAGGCTCCGGAACTGCCTGCCATGGTGTTGGCGGATAGATGCTATACGAATATGTTTAAGGGCTGTTTCAGCCTATCCGATGCGCCGGAATTGCCAGCTACCGAGTTGACTATCGGGTGCTATTATGGAATGTTCAATGGATGTAGCAAACTTATTGAGGCACCAGTGTTGCCTGCCGACAAGTTGGTGGATGAGTGCTATTATGAAATGTTCAAAAATTGTATCAACTTGACCCTCATAGAGGTGGGTGTCCTCTCTTTGGATAATGAGGTGGATGCGACAAAAGATTGGGTGGATGGCGTAGATAAAGAGGGTCTCTTCATTTTCCCTTGCGGCAGCCGATATGACAAGCATGGCGTCTCCGAGGTGCCGAATCTGTTCAAGATCAAGGCCTCCCCAATCATCATCTTCCAGAACCCAGACGGAACGGAGTTGCAGCGTGACACCATCGATTGTGGAGAAACACCGGAATATAGGGGCAAAACGCCAACTTATGGCAAGAATCTCCAATTCAAGGGTTGGGATAAGGAACTCGATGTGATCAAAGAAGCGGATGTCTATTACTATACGGCAGTCTATGAAGAGGTTGTCCAAGATCTTCCTGCCAACTGCCTCTGTTTCACGGCCGAGGAGGCTGGTTCTGAAATATGGTATGAGAACCAAGGAATCAATAAACCGAATGTGGAATACACTATAGATGGCGGTTATCATTGGTATCCATTGGAGGAAAATAATAAGGTGACCTTGGAAAAGGCAGGAGACAAGGTCTATTTCCGTGGATTGAATGGATACGGCTTTTCTTCGGGAAATGCTGATTATTCTTATTTCGGCATGACAGGACGTATCGCCGCAAGCGGTAGCGTGATGAGTCTGATAGATGCAAAGGGAGAAACTACTAAAATACCAGATTCCTACTGTTTCTATGAGTTGTTCCAGAATTGTGAGAGTTTGACGACGGCTCCAGAACTGCCTGCAACAGAATTAGAACCTTTCTGTTACGGATATATGTTCTCTGGTTGTAAGAATATAGAAATTGCACCCAAGTTGCCGGCTACTACGTTGTCTGTAGGCTGTTATTCTTTTATGTTTAATGCTTGTTCAAACATAACCGAGGCTCCTGAGTTGCCGGCGACCACCTTGGCTATATGGTGTTATAGAGGTATGTTCTCAGGTTGCTCAAACTTGACTGGAGCACCAGAGTTGCCGGTGACCACCTTGGCTGATGGGTGTTATGGATCTATGTTCCAACATTGTTCTAGTTTAACAGAGGCACCCAAATTGCCTGCCAAAGTGTTGGCCGGAGGGTGTTATACTGGAATGTTTTTGGGGTGTGTGGCTCTGACGGAGGCTCCAGTCTTGCCTGCTGAAAAGTTGGTGAGTCAGTGCTATTCTGCAATGTTCTCACGTTGTGTCAACTTGACCCGCATAGAGGTGGGTGTCCTCTCTTTGGATAATGAGGTGGATGCAACAAGAGATTGGGTGGATGGCGTAGATAAAGAGGGTCTCTTCATCTTCCCTTGCGGCAGCCGATATGACAAGCATGGTGTCTCCGAGGTGCCGGATTTGTTCAAGATCAAGGCCTCCCCAATCATCATCTTCCAGAACCCAGACGGAACGGAGCTGCAGCGTGACACCATCAACTGTGGTGACACACCGGAATATAGGGGCAAAACGCCAACCTACGGCAAGAACCTCCAGTTCAAGGGTTGGGATAAGGAACTTGATGTGATTACGGAAGTTGATGTTTATTACTATACGGCAGTCTATGAAGAGGTTGTCCAAGACCTCCCTGCCAACTGTCTCTGCTTCACGGCAGAGGAGGCTGGCTCCGAAATTTGGTATGAGAACTATAGAGATGCCACACCTGATGTACAATACACAGTAGATGGAGGTTATCATTGGTATCCATTGGATGAGAATAATAAGGTAACCTTGGAAAATGTAGGAGACAAGGTCTATTTCCGTGGCTTGAATGGAGACGGCTTTTCTTCGGGAAACAATGGTTATTCTTATTTCAGCATGACGGGACGTATCGCCGCAAGCGGTAGTGTGATGAGTTTGATTGATGGAGAGGGTACTTCTGCCGAGATTCCTTCAGATTCTTGTTTCATTAATTTGTTCAAGAATTGCGAGTCTTTGATCCAGGCTCCGGAATTGACGGCAGCCACGTTGACTCCAGGATGTTATAAAGGAATGTTCCAAGGATGTACGGGGTTGACAAAAGCGCCGAAATTACCAGCCGTTGAGTTGGCTCCATGTTGTTATGAGTCTCTTTTTGAAGGCTGTTCCAACTTGACGGAGGTTCCTGAATTGCCTTCCACGACGATGCAGGAAAGATGCTATTTCCACATGTTCCAACATTGTACAAGTCTGACGGAGGCCCCAGCTTTGCCTTCTGTGGAGTTGGCAAAATCATGCTATGGCAACATGTTCTATGGATGTACAAGCCTGACCAAGGCTCCTGAATTGCCAGCCACCACGTTGGCTGAAAATTGCTATGGATGTATGTTCGACGGCTGTACGAGTTTAACCGAGGCTCCTGAATTGCCTGCTATGACATTGGCAAACCAATGTTATTGGGCCATGTTTTATGGATGTACAAGTTTGACAACGGCTCCTAAACTGCCAGCTACCGAATTGGTATTCCTCTGTTACTATTGCATGTTCGAGAATTGTACGAATTTGAACTATATCGAAGTGGGGGTTAAGACCTTGGATGGTAGTCATAAGGGAACAATGAATTGGGTTAAAGGTGTCGATGGTCCTGGCCTTTTCGTCTTCCCTTGCGGTAGCCGATACGACAAGCATGGAATAAGCGAAGTGCCAGATCTGTTCAAGATCAAGTCCTCCCCAATCGTCATCTTCCAGAATCCAGATGGTACGGAGTTGCAACGAGATACCATCGACTGTGGTGACACACCGGAATATAGGGGCAAAACGCCAACCTACGGCAAGAACCTCCAGTTCAAGGGTTGGGATAAGGAACTTGATGTGATCACGGAAGTTGATGTCTATTACTATACGGCAGTCTATGAAGAGGTGGGTGAAACCAATTACCTCTGTTTCACTGCGGAGGAGGCAGCTTCTTCCATATCCTACAAAAATGTAGGCAATGATCCTGATGTGCAATACTCCTTTGATGGCTCCACATGGTATCCGTTGGCTGAAAACGAGACGGTGACGTTGGAGAATGTGGGCGATAAGGTCTATTTCAAGGGCGATAATCCGACAGGCTTCTCGAAAAATGCAAACAGCTACACCCGTTTTGTCATGAAGGGAACAATCGCTGCTTCTGGTAGCGTGATGAGTTTGATCGATGGAAGGGGTGTCGTTTCTGAGATTCCATCCACCTGTTGTTTCTTGGATCTGTTCTTATATTGTAGCGCCCTTACAAAGGCTCCAGAATTAACGGCAACCGTCTTGAATGATAGTTGTTATTGGTCTATGTTCGACAATTGTACGAATTTGACGGAGGCGCCTCAATTACCAGTCAAGGATTTGACCTTGAATTGTTATAATAAGATGTTCTTTAAATGTACGGGATTATCACGGGCTCCTGAATTGCCTGCGACTACGTTGGCCGAGGGCTGTTATGAAAATATGTTCTTTGGTTGTAGTCGTCTGACTCAAGCGCCTGAGTTGCCTGCTACGACCATGGCAAAGTCTTGTTATAAAGGCATGTTCTCCGGTTGTTCTAGATTGGAGGAAGCTCCGGAATTGCCTGCTATGACCTTGGCTCCATCTTGTTATGAGGGTATGTTCTATCAATGCTCTAGTTTGACGGAGGCACCAGAGTTGCCAGCCGAGAAGTTGGCAAAAAGATGCTATTCCCAAATGTTTGGAGTATGTGAGAACTTGATAAAAGCGCCAGATCTTCTTGCTGAGAAATTGGAGGAGGAGTGCTATTATTTCATGTTTGAAAGATGTTCAAGCCTGAACTATATGAGGGTGGGTGTCTTAACCTTGGACAACGACGTGAATGCGACGATCTCTTGGGGATTGAATGTAGATGGCCCTGGCGTTTTCTATTTCCCTTGTGGAAGTACTTACGATAAGCATGGTGCTTCTGAAGTGCCGGTTAATTTTGAAATCATCAGTTCTCCGATTGTCGTCTTCCAAAATCCGGATAGTACGGAGTTGCAACGAGACACGCTTCTTTGCGGTCTGACTCCAGAGTATAGGGGAGAGATTCCAACCTATGGTAAGAATCTCGAATTTGTTGGTTGGAATCCTGAATTACAAGCTCACAAAGAGCCTGGCACTTACTACTATACGGCGGTGTATGATGCTAAAGCCACTCAATATACGTTGGTTGATTCAGTGATATCCGCTTGTGATTCGCTTCTTATTGAGGACCGACTCTTTACGGAGAGTGCTACATGGAGGGACTCCATCGCAAATGAGGAGGGCGATTCTCTGATTGTCATCTATCACTTGCAAATGTCTCATTCGGAGGCAAGGGACAGTTTCCTTTCTGCTTGCGAATCCTTCACCCACGAGGGAATCCTTTATCAGGAGGATGCAGAATGGAGTGACACGTTGACGGCTGTTTCGGGTTGTGACAGCGTCATCAACTACCATTTGACGATCCATAAGGGAATCGAGGTGGATTCAACTATTGTAGAGGAAGACGAGTTCTTTTGGAAGGGTCAGACTTATACGGCTGATACGTTGTTGACCGATACGTTGCAGGGTGCCTTCGGATGCGACAGCATCATGAAGTACCATGTGATAATCAATAAGCAGAGCTATTATACGTTGGTTGATTCAGTGATATCCGCTTGTGATTCGCTTCTTATTGAGGGACGACTCTTTACGGAGAGTGCTACATGGAGGGACTCCATCGCAAATGAGGAGGGCGATTCTCTGATTGTCATCTATCACTTGCAAATGTCTCATTCGGAGGCAAGGGACA
>JAGCWQ010000105.1 GCA_017961765.1 Paludibacteraceae bacterium
GGAGACGCAGAAGATGTTCGAGGACTGCTGGTCGCTGACACTGGTTAATATCAAGCAGTTCGACATGTCGAAAGTGACCAATGCGACGAAGATGTTCAACGGTTGTTCATCGCTCCGTTATATCATCCATGAAGGCGACTGGAGCGGATTGAGCGGTCTCAGTTCGTCCTACGACATCTTTGCGGACTGTACTTCGCTGAAGGGCGAGAAGGGCCCCGGCTACAATTATGAACATATCAATCAGTCGTGGGCGCGCCCGGACGGGGGTGAAGGCGACGAGGGATATTTCTCGAAGAGTGTACCGGAACTGTACGCCGTGTTAAGCGATGAGGGCAAAACCCTTACCATCCGCTATGACACGAAAAAGGAGGAGAACGATGGTTTGACTTTAGGGTCGGAATCCATCGATGGGCAGAAAGTGACGAAAGTGGTGTTTGACGCATCTGTGGCTGATGCCCGGCCTACTTCCACAAAAGACTGGTTCAGTGAATTTGAAGCCTTAGAGGAAATCGAGAACCTCTATTACCTCAATACCGAAGCCGTAACGGACATGAGCTATATGTTCTACGACTGTTCCTCGCTTAAGACGCTTGATTTGGGTAATTTCAAGACGCGCAATGTGAAGAACATGTACGGTATGTTTGCCTATTGTACCTCCCTCACGAACGTCCCACTCTATAATTTCGATACCCGCAATGTGGAGGATATGAGCTATATGTTCTACGAATGTAAATCGCTGACAACCTTGGATTTGTATCATTTCAATACCGGAAAAGTGAAAATAATGCAGGCTATGTTCGCCCGCTGTTCGTCGCGGACCTCATTAGGCCTCAATAAATTCGATACCCGCAATGTGGAAGGTATGTCTGGTATGTTCCAGGAATGCCCTTCGCTTGTCGGCTTGGATCTCAGTTCGTTCGACATGAGTAATGTGGAGAATGTGGCGTTTATGTTTTATGGGTGCAGCTCCCTTGCTTATATCGTCCACAGCGGTGACTGGAGCAAGAAATATTTTAAGTCTTGGTGTTCGACACAGGTGTTTACCAATTGTTTCGAACTGCACGGCGACAACGGCACAACCTATGACGAGGACTTTACTGGCATCTCTTTGGCTCGTCCGGACGGAGGAAAGCTCAGTCCGGGCTATTTCAGTACGTCCGTGCCGGAATGCTATGCTGTGCCGAGCAATGCCAATAAGACGCTCACGCTCTATTACGACGGCAAGCTGGAGGAACGCGGAGGCATCAGTTTCTGGATGGACGAGACCTACCGCGAGAACGTCACCAAGATTGTTCTCGACACGTCGATGGTATATTACCGTCCGGGCGACCTGTCGTTATGGTTCTCCGGATTCCAAGTGCTCAAAGAGATAGAGCACCTCGACTATCTCAACACCTCGCAAACGGTACAAATGGTTTCGATGTTCGAAGGATGTGCGGCGTTGGAGAGTTTCGACCTCAGCCGTTTCGATACGCGGAATGTGAACGGTATGTCGGGTATGTTCAAGGACTGCAAATCCATCAAGGAACTGCACCTTGCGTCGTTCGATACGGAGCACGCCAACAGTTACAGCAACATGTTCCAAGGCTGTACGTCTTTGGAAGTGGTGGACATCCGTCCTTTCTGCAAGAACGAAGGTGCCTATTTCAATGAGATGTTCGCTGATTGTCCGGCGCTCAAGACCATTTATTGGTATGCGGACTGGACCGACGTAGAGGACTACTACGCGACAGACATGTTCAAGGGTTGTACCGCGCTTACGGGAGACCATGAAACGGCTTACGACGAGGGACATGTCGATAACTCGTGGGCTCGTCTGGACGAAGGAGAAGGCAAATCAGGCTATTTCAGCCTGTTCGATGGCCAAGAGCCGTACACCATGTACGACGAGACGGAGAAGACGCTGACCTATTACAACGACAACCTCCGATTCAAGCGGGAAGGTATTCTCGATGACTGTTTCGAACGCAAGCATTTCGAGGAATATCAGGAAATAGTAACCAAAGTGGTGTTCACGCCAGAGTTCGTCACCGTGACGCCTACGTCCACCAATTTATGGTTCTTCTATTGCTTGAAATTAGAGACCATAGAGGGACTCGAATATTTCAATACGGAGAAAGTGACGGATATGTACGGCATGTTCGCCAATTGTACGTCCCTGACATCCTTGGACCTCAGTTCATTCAATACGGCCAATGTGACGGATATGTTCAGTATGTTCTACGACTGTAAGAAATTGACATCCCTTGACCTCAGCTCGTTCAATACGGCCAATGTGACGGATATGAGTTATATGTTCGCATCTTGTTCTGCACTGACTTCTCTTGACCTTAGTTCATTCAATACAGAAAAGGTGAAGGATAAGAGTTGTATGTTCGAAAATTGTTCAGCATTGAAAACCATTCTTTGCATAGAGGACTGGAGTACTATGATCGAATTGGAGTACGATTCCTATATGTTTGAAGGATGTGTCAATCTCACGGGAGGCAAGGGCACCCCGTTCTATGACACGAAGGTGGACAAGACCTATGCCCGTCCGGACGGAGGTCCCGAGAGCGAGACGCCCGGATATTTCACTGTTCCGACCTATACCGTAACCTTCTTGGACAAGGACGGTAATCCTATCGGCGAACCGCAAACAGTTGATTACGGACAGGCAGCGGTAGCTCCTACAGCCCCCGAAGAGAAAGGCTATGAGTTCACCGGCTGGGACAAAGCATTTGATAATGTGACAGAGGACTTGACCGTTCAAGCGCTGTACGAAGCAATCGTCCTCTATACGCTCACCGTCATTGTGGAACCGGCAGAAGGCGGTACCTTTACCGTCACCGGACTGGACGAGAACCAACAGGGTGCGTTCTTCGCTGAGTTCGTCATTACTGCCACCCCCAATGAGGGCTATGAACTCGTCGGATGGAAAGACGGCGACATGATGCTCGACTCGAAGGAACTGACCATCAACAGAGTCCTCTACGGTGACATGACCATCACCATCCTCTTCAAGAAGAAAACCGGAACGGGAGTGGACGAAATCGTCAATCGTCAATCGTCCAATCGTACATATCTTCTTGACGGCGTGCTCTACATCGAGCGCGACGGAAAGACCTACGATGTCACAGGACGCGTTATCTCTCGTAATTGACTCGTAAACGGCTCGTAGTCGGCTCGTAAACGGCCCGTGCA
>JAGCWQ010000106.1 GCA_017961765.1 Paludibacteraceae bacterium
AAAATAATGAATATGTTTAGATTTGTTTCGTTTGCTTGCTTATTACTAACATTTTACGCTCCTTTCGCCTATGCCGAGGAGGAGGTTAGTTTTCGGATTGTCAGCTACAATATCGAGAATCTTTTCGACTGGAAGGATGACCCGAAGACGGACGACGACGCTTTTACGGAGCAGGGAGATTACCAATGGACGGAAAAGAAATTTAGGCGTAAACTCTCCCATATAGCCAAGGCGCTTGTCGCGGCGGGAGGATGGCAGACACCTGTCGTCATCGGTTTGTGTGAGGTGGAAAATGCGTTCGTGCTGAAGGAGTTGGTAAGCAATACGGAACTAAAATATGCAGGTTATCAATTCGTCCATCGGGATTCGCCCGATTTGCGAGGAGTGGATGTTGCCTTGCTATATGATCAGAAACGGGGTCGAGTGGTTGAAAAGAGGTTCCTCCCCGTCCCGTTGGAGGAACGGCCCACACGAGACATTCTCTATGCCCAAGGGGTATTGAAGGAGACGGGAGACACGCTCCATCTGTTTGTCAACCATTGGCCTTCACGCTATGGCGGTGAACTGGAATCGGAGCCGAAGCGCATCAAGGCGGCGCAAGTCTTGCGTAGTGCGGTCGATAGCCTTTTCCTGCGTAACGACAAGGCAAATATCATCATCATGGGTGATTTTAACGAATATACATCCAATGAGAGCATTACCCGTGTATTGGGTGCGAAGAACCAATGGGAGACGGCAGAACCCGGCATTCTCTATAATGCTTGTTTCCAATATGACGGAAACGAGTCCATCGGTTCCCATAAATTCGAAGGACGATGGGGAATGTTGGACCAGTTCATCCTTTCCGGCCATCTCCTCTCCGACAAAGAGGGGTTGCATACCGAGTTGTCAAAGGTCTCCATTTGCCAAGAGCCTTTCCTGCTGAAACCCGACCGGACAGGTTACGCTCCCAAGCGTGCTTTTCTGGGTTGTCTTTTCGCGTACGGATTCAGCGACCATTTGCCGATATGCATAGATTTGGTCAAAAAGAAGAAATAGCGGATTTTTCAATAGCGTAAGTTATAAAATACAGTATATGAACAAGGTAAAAAAAGTGGCAGCCATCCATGACTTGTCTGGCTGCGGAAGGGTTTCTCTTAATGCGGTCATCCCCATTCTCTCATCCATGGGAATCCAGACCTACCCTCTCCCAACGGCAATCTTGTCTTGCCACACGCAATACGACGATTTTAGTTTCTTGGATCTGACAGACCAGATGCCTCTATTCATGGAACATTGGAACAAGTTGGGAATCGAATTCGACGGCATTTATTCCGGCTACCTCGGTTCGCCTAAGCAGATTGCCATCGTGGAGGAGTTTATCCAAACATTCAAAAGCCCGAACCAGCTGGTTGTCGTAGATCCTGTCTTGGGTGACAACGGCCACTTATACAAAGGCTTGGACAGCAACTTGGTGGTGGAGATGCGTGAATTGGTGAAGAGTGCGAACGTCATCACGCCCAACTTGACTGAGATGTGTCTGCTTTTGGACAAGCCTTACAAGAATTTCTTCTCTGTCGAAGAGTTGAAGGAGTCGTTGCTCTGTCTTTCCGAACAAGGCCCTGAGCACGTCATCGTGACGAGTATCCAAGAGAAGGAGGACTTGAAAAAGACTTTCGTCGTGGCTTACAGCAAGAAGACAAACCGTTTCTGGAAGGTGTGGACCAACTATTTGCCAGCCCACTATCCGGGTACGGGCGATACCTTCACCAGCATCATTACAGGTGCCTTGTTGCAAGGAGACAGTCTTCCGATTGCCTTGGACCGGGCGGTGCAATTCATCCAGATGGGAATGCGAGCCACCTTCGGCTACGAGTACGACAACAGGGAAGGCATCCTGCTGGAGCGAGTGTTGAAGACGCTTGACGCACCAGTTCAAATAAATAGTTACGAATTGCTTTAAAACATGGTATATAACAACATACAACTCGTCGTATTGCCTAAGCAGGCGGTCGTGGATGTGGAATTGAAGAAGGTGGTCGGAGAAAAGTTGAAGGTCGCCCCTGCCCGTATCTCCACCGTCCGTATTACGAGGAAATCAATAGATGCCCGCTCCAAACAGGTCAAGGTCAACCTTTGTTTGGATGTCTATACCGACAACAGTCAGCCGGAGCCTATCCAATACACTTTCCACTATCAAAATGTGGGCGGAAAACCCGAAGTGATTGTGGTTGGTGCAGGACCCGCCGGCCTATTTGGTGCTTTGCGTCTTATCGAATTGGGCTTGAAACCTGTCGTTTTTGAGCGAGGAAAATCGGTCGGTGAACGGAAGAAGGATATAGCCCAACTGAACCGCAACAACGGACTCAATACCGAATCGAACTACTGCTTCGGCGAGGGCGGAGCTGGCACATTCTCCGACGGAAAACTCTTTACCCGAATCAAGAAGAAGAAGGATTGCACCCGCATCCTGCTCAACTTCCACCAGCATGGGGCGCAAGACGAGATTCTGTATGAATCGCATCCCCACATCGGAACGGATAAGTTGCCCGTCGTCATCAAGAATATGCGTGAGACCATCTTGAAATATGGCGGAGAAGTCCATTTTGAAAGCAAAGTGGCCGAAATCTTGACGGAAGGGAATCAAGTGACGGGCGTTCGATTGGCAGACGGGACGGAACGTCATTCCAAAGCCATCCTACTCGCCACCGGCCATTCGGCACGAGATGTCTATGAACACCTGCAGGCGAAGGGAATCGACTTGGAGGCAAAAGGTTTTGCGATGGGAGTCCGTGTCGAGCATCCGCAAGATTTGATTGACAGGATCCAGTACCATCAGCCTAAAGGCGAATATCTCCCCTCTGCGGCCTATTCGTTGGTGACGCAGGTGGAGGGTCGTGGGGTCTATTCCTTTTGCATGTGTC
>JAGCWQ010000107.1 GCA_017961765.1 Paludibacteraceae bacterium
ATGGATAACTGCGTAAATGTACCCTCGTGGTTTATGTTGTAAAACATACAAATGGGGGGGGTACTTTGGACTAATTACTTTACTTTTGCATCATAGTAATTGTTTGGGCTGTAAAACGTGACCTCTACAGCCTAAACAATTCGATAAAGTGAATTTATAGAGGTCACCTTAATTTAATTCAATAATGTCATTGGAAGATATTCGTCTGCCCCATAGGCTTCCTGCCAATCCCTTCTGCCTCAATTTTCTTCTATAAGATATACAAGAAAAGTTAAATGAAATTCCCGTGAAAAGGAACGAATATTTTCCCTTCCTTTCTTGCTCATTTGAAAATCTCTCTCTAATTTTCCGTTGAATATCGGTGAGATGGTAGTATGTTTGGTCCTATTCTTTACTTTTTTGTCTGAAAGGATACTGAAATGTCTATTTATTGAACTGATAATCAAATTTGTGTTTGTTGTTCTGAGGACAAGGAAGCCTCATGACAGAGTTTTTAAAATTAAATAGCTTCTTAAAAATAAAACAATGGGTAGGAAATTAGCTATAGGTTGCGCACTGGCGACCATTTTAGCAACGAGTTTTTTTAGCTCTTGTGGAAGAAAGAACCACACATGGCAAGACGTACAAGACACCATCACCTATCAATCGCCCCAACGGGTGGATTGGAAAGGGAAACGAGGAACCCTAGGCGCCCCTCTCAAGGGAAGCCTGAATGTGGACAGCGTTGAAATCAATCACGGAATGCTCTATAGTGATTCGTTGGGACGCTTTACGGTGCCTCACACTTTTCTCAGCAATGGGAAGGCCTTGGTCTATTTTGAAAAGAAGGGGTATTTCCCTTTGGTGAGAACCGGTCTTGTGGGTAGTTCAAACATGGGAAATGTCATTTTGCAAAAGAAGGGCGAGAGTAACCATACTACACAGAAAACATTCGACGCTGCCGATGGTATTGATATCGATGTTGACGATTGTATGCTACGTATTGTACCTAATTCTATTGTGAGAAATTACAGATGGGCAATTCCGTATAAGGGTAAGGTGACGGTTGACCTCTACTATCTCTCCCCTGAAGAGAAGGATTTCGTTGATCGAATGCCGGGAAGTGATTTGGCGGCTGTCAATAAAGAAGGGGAGGAGGTGACTTTGTTCTCCTATGGAATGGCGAGCGTCCTATTGTCCGATTCCCTTGGCAACGAACTTTATCTTAACGACACGATGCCTGCCACTATCGTTTTCCCTGTGCCAAGAGGCATGAAAGCGGATCAGGAAACCATTCCGCTGTGGCATTTTGAGGAGTCACAAGGTTTGTGGATGGAGGAGGGCATCGCTTATCGTCAAGGCGACCTTTATGTGGCGAAAGTCGGCCACTTCTCTTGGTGGAATTTGGATTGCCCTAGCCAACGTTCCTTCGTGCGCGGAACCGTCCGGAATCAAAAGGGACAAGGTTGCCCTGGGGTAAAGGTTGTTTTGGATGAAGATCAAAAAGTATGTTATACCGACCAAAATGGTGATTACATTGCCGTCATCCCTATGGGAAAGAAGGTAAAAGTTTCGCTACCTCTCGAAGATGTCTCGAAAAATGTGGAGTGCGACAAGGCTCTGGACACCATCTCTTGCAACTTTACGATCAAAACACGTGTGGTGAGCCTTACGTTCCGTTCGTCGTGTGGAGAGACCGAGCCGTTTAAATTGGATTACACCATTAACGAAGAGGGTGGCGATCCTGAATCCAAAGTTCTTTTTGTGGAGTATGGCAAGGAGTATAATTTCATCCTGTCGGAGAAGGCTCGTAGCATGCAAATTGCTTGTCAAACAAACAACGGATATATGCAGGAGTCTATCGATTTGGGAACAAAGAAGGAGATTACCCAAACCATCGATGCTTGCAGCAATTTGGACCGATTCCCAGAGCCTTCCTGTGTGGTTGGTGACACGATTCTTGGAAAATTCACGATAACCGACAAAGAGGGCAAACAGCATGCGTTTGACTTGAATGCGAAAGATATTCTCACAAGGTTCACAATCAGCCAATTGTTCCAAATAGGATTCATGGACAATGAGTTGGTTCAATGGGGAATCGCTCCCGACGACAACAGTAATGTCATTAATCTATCCCCAAAGAATTTCAACAAAAAAATGACTGTTAGTTGGGGTTCCCGTGCCAATGCGAATATGCCGACAGGATCTGGCATTAGGCTTCCGAAGAGTGGCACCATCGTTTTCCATCCTGTAACCAAGGGAAGGTATGAGGTGACTTTCCACGGAGAGGCGGAGTGTAAAGCTATGGGTATAGAGGGAACGGCCATCGATGTATGTGTTTGTGTGGAATATCCAAGGATGACGGAGAAGACAACGTTCCCGATCAATCATCCGCAACTCTTCCCAGACAATGCGGAATCAGCCGTCTATTTCTATCGCAATAGTAATCTGACGGAGTTGGTCTTCCCTATGCAGAATATGCTTCGTGTGGAGGAGATTGAAAAAGTGCAGCAGCAGTTGCTCAATAACGGATTTAAGGTTGTGAAAAAAGAGGACAAGAAGACACGAGGAGAGGAGATTACCTATAGAAACGATGATCCAGCAAGTGAAATAGAGGTACACATGTATAAGGGCGATGCTTTCACTGGATATGTAGAATGCTTGGTTTCTGTGATGTATGGGAAAAAACTTGAATGATAAATGATTCAAGAAGAGGGCGGGTGTTGTTTCATCCGCCCTTTTTATGCTTCCTTATTTGGGCTTAATCATAAACTGTTCTTGATTGACAAAGAGCTTCCTGCCAAATGGAGTGGTGCGCCACGGCAGGTTGTTAGTAAAGCTGTCGTAGGCACACTCTTTGTTTTCTATGTTTAGTTGTTGTCGCAGTCAATTGTGTTGTTGACGTCTACATCAATGGTTAGTTCAGCGTTGGCGTTAACTGTAAATTCGTTTGCGATTGTAACGTCTTTTCTGGCTTTCAGAATCAACTCGTTGCCATTGGTTACGGTTACAGGAGCGTTGACTTTAATCGAATAGTTTGCTTCTTTGCTCATGTCCGTATTTACGGTAAGAGCGTTGTTGATGTATATTGTTGCGCTTTCCACTGCGGCTTTGATAGCTGTGTTGGCATCCAGCCTTCCTGTGCCGAGTAACCCAATATAGCTCGCATTTTCAGGAATGTCGTAAATGCTTGCATCTGCTGTGGCTTTGACCATGTCGATCAAGTCGTGAGCGGATAGGCATGGGTTGATGCTTGCCATCAGGTTCACTACCGCGGCTACCTGTGGGGCGGCAAAAGAAGTGCCCCAAGACCCTTGATAAGTGTTGTCAGGAAAAGTTGTCATCACATTATACCCTGGTGCACAAATATCCACAGCCGAATTGTGTTGGTGGGTTTGATTTAAGTCTCCAATGATTGCCTCATGGCAGTCTTTCCAATCAGCGGGTCCATATACGGGATCCATGTGACCTCTCTCGAATTTGTGTGCAACGGAAGTGACCGATAGAACGGCAGGGTAGGATGCTGGATAAACTAGTGCAGACGGACTCCCACAATGTTTGGCGCCATTCCCTGCTCCAAAAACGACCACTGTGTTAAAGGTATCTCTTATAACAGTGTATATTGAATCCGTGACTGAGCAATACGAACAATTGTTTTTCCAACTACAATTTATTACTCTATAACCAGCTTCTGCCAATGAATATACTTTACTGTTTGTTGCCCAACCAACTGTGGTTAAGAACATTTTTGCATTCATTCCAGTTCCTGCGATGCCGATTCCATTGTTTGTAACAGCACTGACTAACCCCGCTACTGCTGTTCCGTGAAATCTTGTGGTATAATTAACCAGTCCTTCTGATCCGCTTACGTTCCCGGCAAGATCTTCTTGGTTGATGTTGAAGCATGAGTCTAGTATGGCAATATCTAAAAGGGGAAGGCCGCATGCGTATTTCCAAGCGCTATCGATTTTTATCAAATTCAAATTGGTCTGCAAAGAGAGTTTGTCATTAGGGTTTTCGCATACTCCTGTCGGTTGCATTTCTTCTTCTTTCTCTCCTTCCTCCACCAAAGAGATGCCTTTTCCGATGAATGCCTTTAAAACTTCAATTGATATATCTTTTTCGAAATTAATGCTGTAGATGCTTGATAGCCATTCGTGTTTTGTTGAAGGAATTAGTTTCCTATAATCTTTTACGTTATAGGTTCTCAGAATTTCATTGAATTCTGCATCTTTTGTGTAAATGCTGTCTGTGGGTTTTAACTTGTCATCTTCTACTTTGATGTAAAAAGAGGGCTTCCCGTACCCATAGAAAGAGCAGAGACAACAAAAAATCAATATGTTTAATATTGTTCTCATACTTATTCTATTTTAATCCGTGATTATTATCAGCTTGCTGGCAACAACTTTTCCGTCGCATAGAAGAGTACAGCAATAAACTCCAGCAGGTGTATTATTGTTCAAATTGATGGAGTGTCCTCTTCTTTCTGTGACTTTCTGAGAACTGACTATATTCCCTTGTGTTCCATATAAATATAGTTCTGCCACTTTGATGTCGAGAGGGATATATAAACCAATTGAATGGCTATTGGCACAATAAATCAGTGGGGTTTCGAGATTCGAGTGGTTTGTTTCTAATCCCATGTTGTTTAATGTTTGTGGATCCCAAGTGTCTTCCTCTACGACAGAGAATCCTTTTCCAATGAAAGCCTTCAAAATCTCGATTGGCAATTCATTTTCTGTCCTGAGTTGATATACATCTTTAAGCCATCCATCTTTTTCGCTTTTTATGTATTGTTGATATACCCCAGCTTTGTATAATTCTAAGATGGCATTGAATTCCTCGTTTTGGGTGAATATCCCATTGCCAATAGGTTTCAATTTGTCATCATCCACTTTGATGAGGTAGAATGATTTGTAAATTTCACGTTCGAGTTGCTCTCGATTGGTTACTGAAATCCCTTTTGGAGAAAAGGAGTCCATAACCTTAAGTGGTATGGTAGAATCGGATACAAGTCTATAGAGAGGACGTGCATTGCCGGAATATGCTGCTTCGTATATCTTTACAGCGTAAGCATCCATGAAATCATTAAATTCAGCATCTAAGGTGTATATTCCCCCTGATGAAGGCTTTAAACTATCGTTTTCAACACGTAGGAAATATGAGGATTGCCCGTTTGCCGTCAATGCGCAAATGGAAAAGAATAGTATCGTTTGTATAAATCTTATTGCTTTCATGATTTCTTGCTTTTAGTATGATTGAAAATGAATAATGAGTAAAATGAGATGAGGTTAATCCGTGATTACCATTTGTTTAGTATCTATAACGGCATTATCGCATAGTAATGCATAGTAGTAAATGCCTGGTTTTAGTGTCGTTGCGCCAATCTCGATGGATGTTATTCCTCTTCCTTCAATGATAAAGGTTTGGATTTGGGTTCCGTGCAAATTGTAAATGCAAAGTTTCGCACTCTTGACCTCATTGGGTATTGTCATGCCAATGATAGTATTGCCAGAAGTGGGGTTGGGTGTGTTCTGATCCAAAGAGGCTGTGCTTTCGCCATTGTTTATGCCTCTGTCGGTTATTGCCAATTGCTCCTTGATTTTGTCAATCTCGATTTTTTGCGATATGATTATCTTCTGTTGCTCTTTTATGGCTTGTACGAGGTAAGGTACCAAAGATGCATATCGAACACCATAGACTCCATTTTCGTTTGTAGTTACATCAGGAAGTATTTGCTCCAATTCTTGTGCGGAGAAGCCTACGTGTACCTCATTCCTGTCTTTTTCTGTAAGCTTATATCCAAATATAGAGTCTTTCATTCTATACGATATAGGGGATATTTGTAGCACTTTATCCAAATATCCGTCGCTCAAAGGTGATATGTCTGTTTTTAATCTTATGTCAGATGCGACATTGGGATTGTACATTAAGTAAATACTACTCCATCTCCTATCTGAATTACCTATAACGCAATTGTAAGGATAGCAAATCGGTAACAATTGCACTGCAGACAAGCCACTTCTGCCAGGGGAACCTGGTGCGGCATATTCCATTCTGACCATGAGTTTGTTGCCATGGTATTCTTTCCCTATCATGAGGGTGTCATCTGTGTTTCCTTTGGTGATTATGTCCATGTCATAGCGTGGGGACAATGTGCCAAATCCGACTTTTGAATCGGATTGAACTTTTATTTGAGCAAAGGATGGCACAAGTGTGGCGAAAATCAAAAGAATTAAAGTGTAACGGTGTTTCATATTTTTTGTTGTCTTGGTTAATAATTCTCAAATATATAGAGTGTTAATGGTATATGCAAAAAAAATGCAAAAAAAGATTATGGTGTTGTTTGAATGTCCTCTTGAAATCCTATTTGTTGTCGATTTCCAAAGATACCTTTCAAAACGCAAGTAAAAGTGCTGTCTTTCGGTCAAATGGAAAGGAATTGTTCTTTTTGTGTCAAATTCTTCTCGTTTTTTTTCTTTTTTAGCCTAATTATATCGAAATTTGCACGATTTTTATGACATAAGATTATGCACGCATACAGACCATTGAATTTGGTGCTTGAAGATGGCACCGTCTTTAAAGGAAAATCATTCGGCTACGAGAAACAAGTGGCCGGCGAAGTCGTCTTTAGTACGGCGATGGTTGGTTATCCCGAAAGTTTGACAGACCCGTCCTATTCGGGACAGATCTTGACGGTCACTTTCCCTTTGGTTGGTAATTACGGAGTTCCTACCGAAAAATTGGACGAAAACGGTATCTCCACTTTCTTTGAATCGGAAAAAATTCAGGTCACAGGCTTGATTATTTCCGATTTTTCTTTTCAATATAGCCATTGGAACGCAATCGAAAGCTTGGGTACATGGCTGAAACAACAGGAGATTCCCGGCATTTTCGGCATCGATACCCGTGAGTTGACCAAAATCGTCCGTGAGAAGGGTGCACTGAAGGGTAAGTTGGTCTTCCCTGACGAACAGGACATCCCTTTCATCAACCCGGACGACGAGAACCAAGTGGCGAAAGTGAGCTGCAAGGAGGTGGTGACCTACGGAAAAGGAAAGCACAAGGTCGTTTTGGTCGATTGCGGTGTTAAGAACAATATCATCCGTTGCTTGTTGAAGCGCGACGTCACGGTGACGCGTGTTCCTTGGAACTACGACTTCAACCAATTGGAGTATGACGGACTCTTCATTTCCAACGGTCCTGGTAACCCTGCCCTCTGCGGCGAGGCTGTGGAACATATCCGCAAGGCTATGGAAGGAAACAAGCCAATCTTTGGTATTTGTATGGGTAACCAACTCCTCTCCATCGCAGGCGGTGCGAAGACCTATAAGTTGAAGTACGGTCACCGTAGCCACAATCAACCGGTGAGCATGGTGGGCAGCACACGCTCGTTCATCACGTCGCAGAACCATGGTTTCGCTGTGGATAACGCAACACTCGGTTCGGATTGGGAACCGCTCTTCGTGAATATGAACGACGGAACGAACGAGGGTATTCGTCATAAGTCGAAGCCTTTCTTCTCTGCTCAGTTCCACCCAGAGGCTGCCAGCGGACCTACGGATACGGAGTTTTTGTTCGATGAGTTCGTGAAATTGATGGACGGCCAGGAGTCGGAAATTTTTGCTTCAAAGAAGAGCGAGTCCTTCTCTGGTCCTAAGAAATATCGTAAAGTTCTTTTGTTGGGTTCTGGTGCCTTGAAAATCGGTGAGGCCGGCGAGTTCGACTATTCGGGTTCACAAGCTTTGAAGGCATTGAAGGAGGAGGGTATCTCTACCGTCCTTATCAATCCGAACATCGCTACGGTGCAGACTTCCGAAGGCATTGCAGACAAGGTCTATTTCTTGCCTGTGACTCCAGATTTCGTGGAGCGTGTCATCGACAAGGAGCGTCCAGACGGAATCTTCCTCTCTTTCGGAGGTCAGACGGCTCTCAACTGCGGTGTTGCCCTCTACCGTTCGGGTGTTCTCGAAAAGTATGGCGTGGAGGTTTTGGGTACTCCGGTTCAAGCCATCATCGATACGGAAGACCGTGAAATCTTCAACCAGAAACTTTCTGAAATCAATGTCAACTATATAAAGAGTGAGGCTGTGACCGACTTGAACCATGCGTTGAAGGCGGCTAATGACTTGGGCTATCCTGTCATTGTCCGTGCTGCCTATGCGTTGGGTGGTTTGGGTTCCGGCTTCTGTAACAACGACGAGGAGTTGAAGGTCTTGGTGGAAAAGGCCTTCTCCTATTCTCCTCAAGTCTTGGTGGAAAAATCACTCAAGGGTTGGAAAGAGATTGAGTACGAGGTGGTTCGTGACCGTTACGACAACTGTATCACGGTCTGCAACATGGAGAACTTCGACCCGCTCGGCATCCATACGGGTGAGAGTATCGTGGTCGCTCCGTCACAGACGCTTACGAACAAGGAGTTCCATAAGTTGCGTGAGTTGGCCATCCGTATTATCCGCCATATAGGCATCGTGGGCGAGTGTAACGTGCAATATGCGTTCGACCCTATGTCGGAAGATTACCGAGTGATCGAGGTGAACGCCCGTTTGAGCCGTTCGTCCGCTTTGGCTTCCAAGGCAACGGGTTATCCTTTGGCTTTCGTGGCTGCCAAGTTGGGTATGGGCTACGGCTTGCCTGAGTTGAAGAATTCTGTGACGAAGGAGACTTCAGCCTTCTTCGAGCCAGCATTGGACTATATTGTCTGCAAGATTCCTCGTTGGGACTTGGGTAAGTTCCATGGCGTTTCCCGTTTGTTGGGAAGTAGCATGAAGAGTGTGGGCGAGATCATGGCCATCGGCCGTACGTTTGAGGAGGCCATCCAGAAGGGTCTCCGTATGATTGGCCAGGGTATGCACGGTTTTGTGGCAAACAAGGACCTCTCTTCTTCCGATTTGGACAAAGACCTTTCTCAACCTACGGATAAGCGTGTCTTCTACTTGGCTCAGGCTCTCCATGAGGGTTATACAATCGAGCGTATCCATGAGTTGACGAAGATCGACTTGTGGTTCCTCCAGAAGTTGCAGCACATCGTGACGCACGAGAAAGAGTTGAAGACTTACAACTCATTGGCTGAACTTCCAGACGAATTGCTCTTGCATGCTAAGCAGCTCGGATTCTCCGACTTCCAAATCGCCCGTCTGGTGACGAAGTGCAGCAAGGACGATATCGACGAGCAGATGATAAATGTCCGTAACCACCGTAAGGCGCATGGCATCGTCCCTGTAGTGAAGCAGATTGATACGTTGGCGGCTGAGTATCCAGCGCAGACCAACTACTTGTATATAACTTATAGCGGTATTGCCAACGACGTGAAATATGTGGGCGACCGTCGTTCTGTGGTCGTTCTTGGTTCGGGTGCCTACCGTATCGGCTCCTCCGTGGAGTTCGACTGGTGCGGTGTCAACGCCTTGAATACGATTCGTCGCGAGGGGTATCGTTCCGTGATGATCAACTACAATCCGGAGACTGTTTCTACGGATTATGATATGTGTGACCGCCTCTACTTCGACGAGTTGAGCTTTGAGCGTGTGATGGATATCATCGAGTTGGAGAATCCAATGGGTGTTATCGTCTCTACGGGTGGACAGATTCCGAACAACTTGGCCGTGAAGTTGGCTGAGAACAAGGTGAACATCTTGGGTACGAAGGCGGAAGACATCGACCGTGCGGAAGACCGTCATAAGTTCTCCTCTTTGATGGATGAGTTGGGCATCGACCAACCACGTTGGAAGGAGTTGACCACGTTGGATGATGTGAACGACTTCGTGGACCGTATCGGTTTCCCCGTCTTGGTTCGTCCATCCTACGTCTTGTCAGGTGCGGCAATGAACGTCTGCTACGACCGTTCTCAATTGGAGAACTTCCTCCGATTGGCTGCCGATGTCTCTCAAAAGCACCCAGTTGTTATTTCCGAATTCATCGAGAGATGTAAGGAGATAGAGATCGACGCAGTAGCAGACAAGGGTGAGATTGTGGTTTATGCCATCTCCGAGCATGTGGAGTATGCCGGTGTCCATTCAGGTGATGCTACGACGCAGTTCCCTCCACAAAAGATCTATATCGAGACTGTGAGACGTATTAAGCAAATCGCTCGTAAGACGGCGAAGGCATTGCATATCTCCGGTCCGTTCAATATCCAGTTCTTGGCAAAGAACAACGAAATCAAGGTAATCGAGTGTAACTTGCGTGCATCACGAAGCTTCCCATTCGTTTCAAAGGTGTTGAAAATCAACTTTATCGAATTGGCAACGAAGGTCATGCTCGGATTGCCAGTTGAACGTCCTGAGAAATCGGCGTTCGATTTGGATTATGTCGGCGTGAAGGCTTCTCAATTCTCCTACGCACGTCTGCAACAGGCCGACCCTGTCCATGGCGTGGATATGTCCTCAACAGGAGAGGTGGGTTGTATTGGTGACGACTTCTCCGAGGCGTTGCTGAAGTCTTTGCTTTCTGTAGGCTACAAGATTCCGAAGAAGAACATCATGATTTCGTCTGGTGCGACGAAGTCTAAGGTGGATTTGTTGGATGCTTGTAAGTTGTTGCAGGTGAACGATTTCGAGATTTTCGCTACGGGTGGTACACATAAGTTCTTGACGGAGAACGGTATCCGTTCCACGATGGTCGGTTGGCCAGACGAGGACAAGGGTGTGATGAATGTGATGGAGATGATCGCCGATAAGAAGTTTGATTTGGTCATCAACATTCCGAAGGATGCCAGCAAGCGAGAGTTGGCGAATGGATATGCCATCCGTCGTGGAGCCATCGACTTCAACATTCCGTTGATTACGAACGCCCGTTTGGCAAGTGCCTTCATTCGTGCATTCTGCGAAATGAGTTTTGATGACATCAATATCAAGAGTTGGGATGAGTATTGATTAGATAGTAGGCAATAGTAATAAAAAGGGAAGTTCCGATGGAATTTCCCTTTTTTGCTTTTAGGTGATTATGGCTATTTGTTTGATGTGTTGTTTGCTATGGTGCTTTTTTGTGGTTTTCTACTGATTGTTGGTGTAGTTCGTTGAATAATTTGTTAAATTCTTTTTTTTTGTTGTGAAAATACGAAAATATTAACTCGTTAAATTGATAATAATTTGTGTGGATTATTCGTAGGATTCTTGATGCTATGATGGATTAATTAAATATAAGTCTGCTTTATGAGTGTGAGTAGGATATAATATTGAAATAAATTATATATTTTTTTAGAATATCTATGAATTATTAAAAAAATATTTATATATTTGTAAAGTTTCTCATATGAACAAGCGCTTGATGTTTCCGAGAACTTTATTAAAAATTAATAACACTTTAAAAATGGATTTCAGAAAAATATCATTCCTTTTAGGAACAACATGTGTGCTATTTTCCTCTTGCAACAAGGAGGAATTAGAGGTGTCTCCACAAGAGAGTGGATCAACAAATAGTATAGAAAATGAATTCGTGTATATTTCCGCTCCACGTACCATCGAAAATGATTTACGTTCTGGCATACAGAAGTCAAAGATGTGGAAAAACGGACAAACAATAAAAATTAAATTTGTGAGCGGATCTGCGGCAAACAAAAAAATTGCACAGAAAGCTTTCTGTGATTGGTCGCAATATGCCAATATAAACTTTGTCTTTGTGGAAAGTGGAGAAGACTATCGTGTAGGAATTGATGAACCGTCTGGATCTTATACCTCAGGATGGTCATATATAGGAACCGATTGTAAATACCAAACTGCTCAATCCATTTCTATTAGTTTGACTTGGGCAAAGAGTGTACCAGAGAGCAACAAATACCGCAACGCACTCCATGAAATTGGTCATAGTTTGGGATTTCTGCATGAGCACCAAGTATATCCAATCAATTGGAATAGAACAGAAGTTGATAAATATTATCATGGGATTGGCTACACCGATGACTGGATATACACCAATATATACAAGAATTGGGGAACAACAGGAGAGGCTGCTTTTGTCATCAAAGACAAATCTTCTATCATGACATATACCATTCCTTCTAACTTTACAACGGACGGATTCTCCACAAGCACAAATTGGCAACTCTCTGCAGGAGACAAAACAATTGCCCAAAGTGCGTATCCATATGACAAAACATATCGTCTTGTTCGTACTATCAGAAAGAACGGCAAGCATTTTTACTGTAAATTTGGCGAAATCTTGACCAATACAAAAGAAGACCTTTGGTCTGGTTTTGAGGGATTCCAATGCAAGATTTTCTCTTCAAAAGTAGATGGCAGCGTTCCTTTGTACAGATACCACAACAGTAAAACAGGCGACCACTTCTACACAACAAACTGGTCCGAGTTGGGAAGCGGCAAGAACAACTACGCATACGAATCCGTACAAGGCTATGTTTACCCTAGCCAAGTAAGTGGCTCCATACCTTTGTACAGATACTTCAACACAAAGACAAGCGAGCACTTCTATACTACCAATTGGGCAGAGTTGGGTTCAGGCAAGAACAACTACAAGTATGAAGGTATCCAATGTTACGTATTGCCTATTCACGCAACTAGATAAAAAGTGGAATCAGCAACTCGTCTGAAGATGTATAAAAAAGAACTTATATGCTAAACTTTTAGACGAAATGTGTTGAGTCGTAAAATATTAGGGCTTTGCTCGGACAAGGGCAAAGCCCTTTTTATTCCTAAAAAACACGCCTCAAAAGTCTTTCGGATGGAGTCTCTTCCTGATTGGAAGCCACCCTTAATACAGAC
>JAGCWQ010000108.1 GCA_017961765.1 Paludibacteraceae bacterium
CAGAAGCGTTGAGGTCAACGAAAGATTGACCGTCCTTCGACTCTTCCCATAGGATGTTTTGTGGATTGCCTTTTGTCGCTTTGAGGGTGGCTGATTCACCGGCACAAACTCCTTCCTTGCCTGCAGTCAGCTCCAGCTCCTCCACGGCTTCCACTTCGACCGTGAATTCCTTCGTGAGGGCTTCGCAGTATTTCCCCGAAAGGGAGAATGCATAAGTAGTGTTTTCTGTCGGAGTGTCGGACATGCTCATTTCGGAAGCGAGCGGACTACCGTTCTTCGTCCATGCGAATGAGTTGATGCTTGCGTCGATGTTGCCTTTCGCGGTAAGTTCAACGCTCGTGCCCTCGCAGACGACGGAAGGTACTGCCTCGAACTCAACGTCCACCTTGTTCTCTACAACGATGGCAACGCTGTTGGAGTAAACTACCGGACAAGCCTTACCTGTGATGTCCGTCTTCAAGCGATAATATTTCGTTTCGGAAGGGGTAATTGTTGCCTCTTCGCCAGAAGCGTTGAGGTCAACGAATGATAGACCGTCCTTCGACTCTTCCCATAGGAGGTTTTGTGGGTTGCCTTTGGTCGCTTTGAGGGTGGCCGATTCTCCAGCACAAACTCCATCCTTGTCAGCAGTCAGTTCCAACTCCTCCACGGCTTCCACTTCGACCGTGAATTCCTTCGTGAGGGCTTCGCAATATTTCCCCGAAAGGGAGAATGCATAAGTAGTGCTTTCTGTCGGAGTGTCGGACGTGCTCATTTCAGAAGCGAGTGGGCTACCGTTCTTTGTCCATGCGAATGAGTTGATGCTTGCGTCGATGTCGCCTTTCGCGGTAAGTTCAACGCTCGTGCCCTCGCAGATGACGGAAGGTACTGCCTCGAACTCAACGTCCACCTTGTTCTCTACAACGATGGCAACGCTGTTGGAGTAAACTACCGGACAAGCCTTTCCTGTGATGTCCGTCTTCAAGCGATAGTATTTCGTTTCGGAAGGGGTGATTGTTGCCTCTCCGCCAGAAGCGTTGAGGTCAACGAAAGATTGACCGTCCTTCGACTCTTCCCATAGGATGTTTTGTGGGTTGCCTTTGGTCGCTTTGAGGGTGGCTGATTCACCGGCACAAACACCTTCTTTGTCAGCCGTCAACTCCAACTCCTCCTTGGCTTCCACCTCCACGGTGAACTCCTTTGTGAGGGTTCCGCACTCTTTGCTAGTAAGGGTGAATTGGTATTTTGTGGATTCCGTCGGTGTGTCGGAAATGCTCAATTCGGAGGTCGTTAGTGCATTGCCCTCTTTCTCCCAGACAAAAGTGTGGATGGCGGGATCCAAATCTGCCGATGCTTTCAATAGGATGTCACTTCCTTCACAGATGACTTTAGGAATCGGATCGAAGGATACTTCGGCCATCTCCTCCACTTCGACTATAAACTCTCGTACAGGATAACTACAATATTCTCCCAACAGAGAAAAGACGTAGGAGGCTGTTTGCTCTGGAGTGTCTGTGATGGACATCTCTTGGTCGGTCAGGATTTTGCCGTCCTTTTTCCATGCGAAAGTGTTGACGGAAGGATCCACGGTGGCCGATGCCTTTAGAGAGAGCTCACTCCCTTTGCAGATGCTTTGGGGTAAATCTAAAACCTTGAGGTCATTGACCTTTTTCTCCACATAGACTTCAACGATATTGGAATAGGCGGCGGGACAGATCTCCTCTTCCGTCTTTACTCGATATTGAGCCGCTTGTTGAGGCTTCGTGGAAACTGTATTTTTGCTGCTTTTCGCTATTTCCGTAAAGGTTTTGCCCTCGTCGGTCGATATTTCCCAAATGAGGGTTCCTGTTTGGTTTTGCCTCGTGACAATGAGCTCCAAAGCATTGTCTTCGCAGAGTTTGTCTGCGGAACTCTTTAAAGTCAGCTGGTCTGGTTTTACTACAGTGACCGGCGACGACGTGCTTTGGGATGGACACACTTCACTCTCTGCGATGAAACTATAGGTCGTAGATTCTGTAGGTGTGTCGGTGATGCTTAATTCTGTTGTGGAGAGTGTCTCCTCACCCCGTTTCCATGCAAATTTCTTGTCGGGACCAAGAGGCATGTGAGATGTCAGCTCTATGCTTGTACCTTCGCAGATTTTGAATGGAATATCTTCTATCGTGAATGATGGCGGCCTGACCTCTTCGACTGTTATGACATTGGAATAGGCCCATGAGCAGGAGCTCGCCTCTCTCATCCTTACACGGTAATAGTAGGTCTTGCTATCCACTTCGGACTCTTCCATGTCTGGTAATACGTCGGTGAAATGGAAAGGATTGCTTTGATAAGCAGACTGACCATCTTCGCCTCCATCAACATCTTTGAACTCTTCGCCATCTTCCGACCTTTCGAGTACACCCCATCCTCCAACGGGCAAATCAGGGTTGTCGTTGCGGGCGGTGAAACTTATTTCACCTCCTCCACAAACCTTCTCGGAAGTGGTGAATAGGAAAGGATCCATGAGGATTGTCTTCGTTTCGAAGTAGATGGTGTCCGATGGGCATTCCCCACTCCAGGCAATGAAATATATTTGAGTTGTGTCGTATTTCGATTCGTAAGAGATTTCGTAAACGATTTCATCAGATAGGAGCGTCCATTCCTTATCCCGTGCGCTCTTGACGTACCAGCGTGCGCTGTCGATGGGGACGGTGCTCTCTTCCTTCACATTACATACAATGGGAACGTCTTTTGAACAAGTGGTTACTGAATAACTTTTTTTGTTCCGCTGTAGAGTTATGCTTCCTTTCCCATCGGGAACGAACTCTGGTCTTTTGCATTTTTTTATGCATCCAATGGAGACTGCGTTGGTGATTTGATAATCTTTCTCGCAAGGATGGCCAGGATTGCCGTATTGGGCAACTTCTTCTGCCACTTTTTGCCTTTTTGCTAAGATGGCTCTGAATTGAACGATTTTGTTTTCGCCCAACGAGTTGTCAAAAGCAAAGGACTCTGCGGTTGCAGGGTAGGTAAACCATGTCTTCCCGTCGTCTAAGGAGTATTGCCATATCAATGTATGCTTAATCTTCTCCCATCCGTTTGTGAAAAGGTTGATGGTGTGAAGTTGCTCAGACTCGTCGCAATCGAAAGGGGGCTCTTCCGTCTTCTCTTCATCCATGTCGATGCCCACTGTGGCAGTGGGAAGTTCCTCCTCCGTTTGTTTTAGGGAAGCGATGGTGCTGGAAATGGAGAAATAGACGCATCCGTTGGAAGGACCTCCATGGGCGCCGATGTATTTAGCCTCCTTTCTTGCCTCTTCTGCCGTGTCTCCACCAGTAATGATGAGTCTATATATTTCGTGTTTTCCCGCTCCTGGCGCTTCGGGAACGCGGGACATGGTCATTGATTCTATTCCGCTCTCCATGTCCAAATCCTGCCATGTGTATCCGTCATTTAAGGAGACTTGCCATAAACAATAGATCTTGTTGTAAATTTTCTTCCAAGAGTCGAGAATGTCGTTCGATACTTCGTAGATGGCACTAGGATGGCATCCTCCGCCGGGGACTTCGACGGTGGAGATGTTTGCTTCGATGATAGGGGCTATGACCTCTTCGTCGTCTAAACGATAAAGGGAGATGTCATCAAGCACGAAGTCGTTACCAACGCCACTTCTGCATTTGTTTAAGATTTGGAGTCTTATAACATCGCCTTCTTCGGCTTCAAAGCCTAGGGCATACTCTTCCCACTCTTTTTCGATATGGGTGAATTCTCCTGTCGGATTCTCATTGTAACTATTATTGAATGACCATAAAGGAAGGTCTCCTGTCTCTCCACTCTTGATTACGACTGGATTATCGGGATCCTTTATGTTGAGTATGTTTAGCGTAAGGTTGGAGAGCAATAATTTATAAGATGAAAAAGAGACGCATGCGCCGAAGATGCTAAATCTATATTTGCGTCTTGTCGGGCAGATGTCGAAAGTGATGTCCTGCTCATAGATTACCTCTCCGTTGCCTTCACTTCCAACATTGACAATTAGCATGGCTCCATTTTCGTTTCTTGTGTGGTCGCCTCCTGCCGTGAAATGATGCGCTTCTTGTAAGTTGCAACTCGATTTCCTGAGAAATGCCCACCAGGTACTGTTAGCTATGCCGTATGATCCATCGTTAATATAGCCACATTCGTCAAAAGTATGGTTGGGAATTGTCATGGACGGGTCTGGAAAATTTTTAATGATGGAGTCTTCCGCTACACCGAAATCTTCCCTCCAAACCAAGTTCCATATTTCGGAATGGGATGGCCATGCTATCTGTAAGAAAAAGAATAAGATAAAAAATCTTCGCATCAATCTATTCTGTGTGTTTTGGTTCCTTAAATAAATTTAGGATGGGGATGTTCTCAAACCCCTTCCCTTCTTTAGATTAAATTTTGCTTTGCCTCCTTCTCCTCTTTTCAGTCATGGAAACGTCACATAGCAAAGCAGGGCAAAGTTATTAAACTTACCTGAACTTGTCAATTTTAGAAGAAACTTTTTTGCGGAAAACCAAGGAGCGCAATAAAAGAAAAGCCCCAAACCGAAGCATGGGGCTGTGTATATCGTAAAAATCTTGTTACAAGAAGATTAGGACTAATATCTGGGCTAACATGACACGTAGGAACATGGTCAACGGATAGACTGCTACGTAGGCCGTGGATTGTGCTTGGGTTGAAGCCAAGGAGTTGGCATATTCCAATGCTGGCGGGTCTGTCATGCCTCCAGAAATGATGCCGCATATTTTCAAGTAGTTGAATTTCATCAGACGGGCAATGATTGCCACTACCAGTATCGGAATGAACGTGATGGCGGCTCCATAGAGCATCCATTGGTAACCTCCGTTGGCGATGGTGCTGACGAAATTGGTTCCGGATGAGAGTCCCACACAGGCGAGGAAGAGGATGATGCCCAATTCGCGTAGCATCATGTTCGCACCTGGCGACATGTAGAAGTCGAGTTTGCCGATTCTTCCCAAGTGTCCGAGCAGGAGGGAGATGATGAGCGGACCGCCTGCCAAGCCAAGTCTAGCTGCGGCTGGTAATCCTGGAATGTCAATCTTGATGCTTCCGAGAATGATTCCGAGGAGAATGCCTAGGAAGATAGGGATGGTGTTGGGTTTCGCCAACTCCTTCGTGGAGTTTCCGATCTCTTTCTGGATATCGGTCAGCAGGTCTCTTTTACCAACCACCCGAAGCGTATCTCCTAATTCGATGATGGTGTTTCGCGAAGGCAAAATCTCCATTCCCGCACGGAAGACGCGGGTGATATTTGCTTCGTAACGTCTATAGATTCCTATCTGTTCGATGGTCTTACCTGCTATTTTTCGGTTGGTTACCAATACGTTGAACATGGCCAAGCTGCCCGAAACGGCTTTCTTCTGTCCGATGGAGACAGGTCCTATTTTCATTTTCAGTTTGTCGATGTGTTCCGTGGAGGATACACCATAGATGATGTCTCCAGCCTGTAGCTCTTCGTTTTCCGAAGCCAAGATGAAGTTCTCCCCTCGTTGTATTCGTGAGATGGCCAACTCGTTTTCCACAAACGATTTGATGTAGGAAATCTTTTGTCCGAAGAGGTTGGAGTTGCTTACGGTCACTTCGACGCTTTCTAGTTTTTGACGGTTGTTGGCGTCCAACTTGTTGTTGTAGTCCGTCACTTCGTCGTCAATCTTGATTTTGAAGAAGGCGCGGACGAGGAGCATGGTGAGGATGATTCCGATGACACCGAAAGGGTAGGCCACGGCGTAGGCCATTCCGGCTTGTTCCACTGCTTCCTTGTTGTCGCTTAATGCTTGCTGCGCGGCTCCCAATCCAGGGGTGTTGGTGACAGCTCCGCAGAGGACACCCGTGATGACGGATAGGTCCACTCCTCCAATCAAATGGAAAAGCAGGGCTATGACGGTCCCTAAAATACAGATGGCTGTGGCGAAAAGGTTCATAGTCAATCCATCGTTCTTAAAAGAACTGACGAATCTTGGGCCGACGTCGATACCGATGGCGTAAATGAAGAGGATGAGGCCGAACTCTTTTACGAAATGGAGAATCTCCCCGTCGAGTGGGGCATAACCCGCAGCCCCTTTCAGGTGGGCGAGAAGGATTCCCATGAAGAGAACGCCCGCTATGCCTAGTTTGACACCTTTATAGCCTAATTTGCCGATGTACATGCCAGCGGATGCCGTTAAACATAAATAAATTAGGGTGGAACTCAATCCCGTCCCGCCGAACAACTCGCTAACCATTGCCTCTTGTCCTTTTGTCGTTTATCTTGAGGATCTCTCCTTGCACGTTAAACTGGCGAGGAAAATCCTTGAAAATTGCCGTTTGTCGAGATTTCAAATCCAAGGAATCGACATCTTATCTCTCCTTCAGGTAATCCATTATCTCTTTTTTGTTTTTGAGGAAAACAGCCAAGAGAATGAAGATGATGTAGGAGAGTAGGATGTTTTGGCCAATTGCAGACAATTTCCCGTTCACTGCTTTGTTGGTGGGCTGGAATTTGGCTGTGACGACAGCAATGTCTTGTTTGGCCGTCAATTCTGTGGCTATGAAATTTTTCTTTCTTAGAATATCTACTTTATTGAAGTAGAACATTTGTTTGTCGGTGTTGAGTTGGAAATCCTTTAGGATGTTGACTCCAGCCTTGTTGTTTTGGAAATATTCGATCCGTTGTAGGCTGTCGATGACTTGAAAATCGTTTTCGAGTGATTTCTGTAGGTCGCTCAGGTAGGCGATCCTGGCAATGTTCAAGTCTTGGAAGTATTGGTTGTCGTAGAAATACTCCATGAGGGCATCTTCCATCTCATTGTAGTGGTTGGTGGATTTCATGCCCACGGAAATCACCAATCCGTCTTTTAGTCGGACATTGCAAGTGTCTGAAGCAGGGAAACTTTCGTCGTAGTCAACAATGTCGCAAATGGAATCCTTGTTCATATCGATGAGGAAGTAGGGCTTGAGGAAGCAGACCTCTTTAGCCGTCTCTTCTGGGATGTTTAGCGTTTGGGCAAGACCTTCGCTGTCGAGGTCCTTGACGTATTGGTTCAACGAGTTGATCATCTCTGCATATTGGAAGGCGTCGCCGTCGTTGATGGCGATGGTCATGTCTCCCCTGTATAATTTCCTGTCGCCTGTGGTTTGATAGATAGCCAGGGCGGTAGCAATGGCAAAGAAGATGACACATAAGAATTTGTATCGGTAGGTGAGTTGGAGCATTTTCCCAATGTAGGCTCCCACCCATCTCAGGAATGTGTACAAGTACATTCCGATTTTGCCGAACATCGTAAAGATGTTCATTTCCTTGTTATCTTCCATATTTGTTGAACTTCGATATTTCCCTTTCTGATTCTGATAGTAATAATCTTTACAAAGGTAGTACTTATTTTTTGTAGTGACAAATTAATCCTATCGCCTTGAATCCCTTTTTTATTTATCCCTCCTCTTTTTTCGCTTTGGAAGCATTGCGTTCCTTTGCTGCGGACATCCCTTTAACCCTGCTTTCGTTTTTGTTGGCAAAGTCTTTCCAGCTGGTGAAATGGGTCTCTTTTAGGATGGATTTGCTTTGGAAAAAGTGGCATAGCCCCACGCCGACGGCATCAGTGGCATCCAGCTGAGGCAGCATCTCCTCTTGGGGAATGTGCAAATATTTTCGGAGCATTTCGGCTACTTGCTCTTTGGAAGCCATGCCGTTGCCGGTGATGGACATCTTAATCTTCAGGGGAGCGTATTCATTGACTTCCAATCCTCGATAGAGTGCGGCGGAGATGGCAACGCCTTGCGCCCTTCCCAATTTGAGCATGGATTGGACATTCTTGCCGAAAAACTGCGATTCTATCGCAAATTCTTGGGGTCTGTAGTTGTCGATAAGTTCCAACGTGCGGAGGAAAATCTTGTTGAGTTTGATGTAGGGATCGGTATATTTCTTTAAGTCCAATACACCCATCAACATGAGGCTTGGTTTGTTGCCTGAGATTTTGATGAGCCCGTAACCCATCACGTTGGTTCCCGGGTCTATGCCCAATATGATGCGGTCTTTCGCATTGATGATCTGTTTTCCTTCCATGTCCAATTAGAGCAGTTGCTTTAAGTAGGTCGAGAAAAAAAGTACCGATTCACCGAATTTTTCGCGCATCATCTCTTCCAAACGTTCCTTGTGTTTGTTCTCCCATTCCTTCATTTCGAGGATGGAGGGTGCAGAGAATTGTAGGCAGTAGGATTCGCCTTCTACCTCTTGACTTAATACCTTGAAGAGAGCCGGCTCGGAGAGAGGGGTTGTCTCTTCTATCTCCTTGATGTAGTAGTTACGCATCCATTGCATCCAAGCAGCGTGTATCTTTTCGTCCACTACGTAGGTGGTGTTGAATATCATCATAACTTAATCTATTATCGTGATTATGCGGTTTCCACTTTTTAGGGCAAATGTAGTATTAATTTATAAATCTATTTTATCTTTGTTAATGTTAAATTAGGGTCTTCTTTTTTTGTTGGAAAGAGGAGGCCCGTTAAATTCAAATTTGATGGAGGAGTTGATTGCATTGTTTGAATCTTATGCCAGCAGGAAGAATCCTGTGTGTACGAAGTTGGCTGGTGAAGGTTCTAACCGTTGCTATTTTAGGTTGCAGTCAGGCGACCTTTCGGTGATAGGCGTGAAAGGAGAGAGCGTACAGGAAAACAACGCTTTCATCTCTATTTCCGACCATTTTTCGGCTAAGGGATTGCCTGTTCCGAAGGTGCTTTCCGTTTCGGAGGACAGAATGTTCTATCTCCAGGAAGATTTGGGCGATTTGTCCCTTTTTAAGTCGATTGCCCATGGCGTATCGACGGGTGATTTCTCCGATGAAGAGGTCGCATTGTTGATGAAGACCATCTCCGTGTTGCCCGATTTGCAGTTTAAAGGTGCCGATGGAATGGATTTTTCCGTCTGCTATCCGCAAGCAGCGTTTGACAAACGGAGCGTCATGTGGGATTTGAACTATTTTAAATACATGTTTCTGAAGCCTCTTCATTTGGATTTCTCCGAATCGAGTTTGGAGGATGATTTTGAGCGGTTGGCTGCCGACTTGTTGGCGGAGGATTCAGAGACGTTCCTTTATCGGGACTTCCAATCTCGTAATGTGATGGTTCGGGAGGGCAGGCCTTATTTCATCGATTTTCAAGGGGGACGGAGAGGCCCGATTTATTATGATGTGGCATCTTTCGTCTGGCAGGCCCGTGCGAAGTTCCCCGATGATTTGAAGGAAAAACTGGTTGGAACTTATTTAGAGGCATTGAAAAAGTATCGTGAAGTGGACGAGAAGCTTTTCTGGGAAAAACTCAGACTCTTTGTCTTCTTCCGGAATTTGCAGGTGTTGGGGGCGTATGGTTTCCGAGGATTATACGAGAAAAAAGCTCATTTCATCGAGACCATACCGTTGGCTGCCGCTAATTTGAAGGCGATTTTGGGTTCAGGTTTCCCAAATTATCCCTATCTTTCGGAATTGTTGGCACGTATGTTGCAACAACCTTCGTTGCAAAAACGTAGTAGGCCGGCGGAAAAGCCTGCGTTGAAGGTGTTGGTCTATAGTTTCTCCTATAAGAAGGGAATCCCGGCCGACCCGAGTGGCAATGGAGGTGGTTATGTCTTCGATTGCCGTGGCGTGCATAACCCCGGTCGATACGAGGAGTATAAAACTTCAACAGGAATGGATGCGAACGTCATCCGCTTCTTGGAGGAGAACGGTGAGATCCTCCGTTTCTTGGAGTGCGTCTATGCTTTGGCGGATGCTCATGTGGAACGTTATATCAAAAGAGGGTTCACTCATCTGATGTTCTCGTTTGGATGTACGGGCGGACAACACCGTTCGGTCTATTCGGCTCAGCATCTGGCTGAACATATCGCAGAGAAGTTTGGTGTGGAGGTGGAACTTATTCATAGGGAGCAGAATGTGAGGCGGGTGTTTAATGCCTAAAAACTCACTTTTTTTCGATGAAATCAATATGAAACAATAAAACTAGGTTAAATGAAGAGACAATTTTACTCGTTGGCGTTATTGGGCTTGATAGGAACAGTCCCAGTTTCTGCTTATGATTTTGGTTCCTATAACGATGCTTTCTCGAATGAGGACTATCGTGAGGCTCTCAACATGGGCTTGAAGTTCTTCGGAGGTCAGCGTTGTGGAGACACGCACAATTGGATGTTGGAGAACAACAATTCCGTAACCAAGAAATATTGCCATACCAAGGATGGACAAGGGTCCGTAAATGGCGGTGGAAACGGCAATTATGACTTGACGGGAGGTTGGCATGATTGTGGCGACCATATCAAGGTGGGAACAACCATGGGTTATGCGGCGACTTCGTTGTTGATCGCCTATGATTTGTGGCCGGAGGCTTTCCAAGACAATTATGACGAGGCGTACGGCGCACCTAACGGCATCCCTGATGTGCTGGACGAGGCCAAGGTGGCAACCGACTATTTCATTAAGTCTTTCCCAAGTGATGGCTGTTTCGTCTATTATGTTGGTTTTGAGGGCGACCACAATGTGTGGGTGACATCTTCCAAACAATCTGGACTTTCGGTAGAAAAGGGTGGTGATCCTCGTCCCGTTTGGACGACGAGAGACCAGGGAGGTCCGCAAGCTGCCAATTATGCTTCTGCCTTGGCTTTGATGGCCATGAAATATCCGGATGCAAGCTATCGTCAACTCTGCAAGGAGTATGCTTTGAAGGCATACGAGTATGCAAAGAGAACGAAATCAGTTCATGCCTCCATCCCGATGTTCTATAGCAACCCTAACGAAGAGTGGACGGATGAATTGTCGTTGGCAGCCATCTTGTTGTTTAACTTGACGGGCGAGGAACAGTATAAGTCCGACGCTTTGAGCTATTTGGCAGGAAAGTGGGAGTCCAACTCTCCATTGGCTTGGGATACGATGACGGACTTTTCTTATTACTATATCACCAAGGCCGATCCGTCTGCTAATAATGGCCAAGGTGGAACCTATGCAAGTTTCTTGGAGAAGAATGTCTTCGGTCTCCATTTGGGCAATGCCAAGCGTGATAACAATGGTTTCCCATATTATACGAACAACTGGGGAACTAATAAGTTGGCTTGCGGTGGTGCGGTAGCCGCTGCCCTTTGGGTGAAATTGGTGGAGGATGGTGTGATTACCACTTCTCAAAATGTGAATGAGGCGAAGAATTTCAATGAGCGTATTGTCGATTATGTTTTGGGAAAGAACGAGTTTAACCATACTTTCTTGCATGGTTTCAAGGGCGATATGTTCTTCCGAATTCACCATCGTAACGCCATGGGTAGAAACGATAATCCTCCGGCAGAGACCAAGAATAGCTGTGATTTTATGTTCGCCAGCGGTGGCTTGATTGGAGGTCCATCCAGTACGGGTGTCTTTTCCAATATCATTGAAGGTGGATCTTCCTATACGGAGACGGAGGGTGGCTGTGACTATAACGCTCCGTTTGTTGCCGCTATCGCAAGAATGGTTGCAGAGAAGGATCCTGTGGACTTGACTGGTGTGGCTGAGCCTCGTGTCTTGACTGATCGTAGCTTCTCCGTTTATCCAACTCGTTTCGACGATTATGTGGTGATAGATATGATTGAACGTGGCTATGATAAGGAGGCTGTCGCTGAATTGGTCTCTTTGGATGGCCGGGTAGTGCGCCGATTGGACATCTCAGGACAAATTTCTTCAGTTATCGAGACTTTTGGTTTGAATACA
Organism: Paludibacteraceae bacterium; assembly: GCA_017961765.1. Classification (GTDB taxonomy): domain Bacteria; phylum Bacteroidota; class Bacteroidia; order Bacteroidales; family Paludibacteraceae; genus RGIG10190. The sequence continues at coordinate 11,703 of JAGCWQ010000108.1, forward strand.
GGCCTCTATCTTTTGCGAATCACAACAGACGCCTCTTCTGTTTCGTATAAGTTGATAAAGGAGTAATAACCAATCTGAAATAAATAGAAAAGAGGGTGTGCCAAAATTCAATTTTGATACACCCTCTTGTCGTATGGGAGAATATTCTAATTATATGCGTGATTATTTTCCTAACACCTCGTCGAACAGCGGAAGGACTATATCGGGGTGCTCGCTGACACCTTGACACTTTTCTCCGAACGCATCGCTTTTTACGAATTCGTATAGTTTGGGATGTTCCTTCTTGGTCGCTTGTTTGATAAGCAGGCGGGCGTTTCCATCATAACCGCCATTCACGATTTTGTAATAGGCAATCGCATGCCTTTCGCCTTTTACCTTGTATAAATATTTGGGATTGTAGGTATAGTTGTGCATGGTTCCCATACCTGTTGGTGTCCAGCTGTTGGTTCCTGAGAACGTGACGTAGCCATCCAATTTCTTGCCTTTGTAAATGCGGAGGAACAGGCCTTTTTCACGATCCTTGCTGCCAATATGCAATTCTGAATGCTCCACCCAAGTGAGTGGGACAATGACTGAAGTGTCTGCCTTTACTACGATGGAATCGATGCTTGTCAATGGGAGTGTTTGATCATTACCGTCGGGGGTTGTCGAATATTTGAGCTCTTTTACGTTGTCTTTCAGGTGTTTGGCTTTGAAATAGCCGTTGGTTACTTTGCCTCCTTTTAGGTGAATGTCAATCGCATCTTGTGCGTGAAGGTTGGTGAAAGAAATCGCTAGTAGCAGTAACAACAAATTTCTCATAAACATTTGTATTTTTTTTGATGTAAAATTAATATTTTTCTGTGTGCAAATATATTGTATTTCCCGAAAAAATAAAATAGGCTATTGAAACTTTTGAAACGTTCTATGTGGAAATTTCATTTGGATTTGATAAGAGCCTTTCAGATGGTCTGCCCAGAAACAGACGACTCATGAGATTGGAAAATGGCAGAGGTGCCTTTTGACCTTACAACTCCGCCCATTCCGATGGAAAAATGTCGATGAAATCGGATATAGAGTGGTAGTGGCATACTTGAAAACCCATTCGAGCTGCTGTTGCTATATTGCGGGCATTGTCGTCGATGAAAAGGGAGTTTTCTGCTTTGGCTCCCGAATCCTTCAAGACTGCCTCAAAAATGGCCTTGTCGGGTTTGCTGAGGTGTAGTTCGTGGGACAAGTAGCATTTGTCGAAACAATCTTCTAACCCTAGGCCTGATGTTGCGTCAAAGCTGTTTTTGCGCATATAGTCAAAGTGAATTTCGTTGGTGTTGCTGAGCATATAAACATGATAATTGTGGCGTAAACGCTTTAGAAGCCTCAGTTTCCGCTCGTCTATCGTCCCTAACAAGGCGTTCCATGCCTCGTCAATCGCTTCGTCCTCAAGAGGCTTCCCTGCTTTGCGGCAAATCTCCTTACGAAATTCGGCGGGCGTGATGCGTCCCTCTTCCAACGAGTAGAAAAGTCCTGCCTTGAAACTTTGCCCAACTTGCGAAGCAATGTCCATGACTCCCAGCCGTTTAAAAGCATCCATGCATCGTCTCATCTCCAAATCTATCAGTACGACACCCAAATCGCAAAAAATATTTTCGACCCTTTTCAAATCCATGTTTCACAAATTATCCAAAGAAAATTTTGTTTTTAAGAAAAATGCAGTACCTTTGCATCCGAATTGCAAAGATACCCTTAAATTTCGGGATTTGCAATCGGGCCTATAGCTCAGCTGGTTAGTAGCACCTGACTCATAATCAGGGGGTCACAGGTTCAAGTCCTGTTGGGCCCACAGAAAGTCAATGAGAAATCGTTGGCTTTTTTTTGTTGTGTGGCGTTCTTGATGGCGAATTTGGTTGGAAGGAGAGAAAAAACTTCTGACCTTTCTCTAAAAAAGAGCCTATTCATCCACAAAAATGAGGCTTCTGCCGAGGCATAAAGCAAGCATTCGTTTCCCTAACAGAATAATTCAGGATTCACACTTGGCAAGTAACCGAATTGTTTTTATTTTTGCAATCAATAACAGACAGCGAGACTTTTACACATACACAACATGAGCCGTATGAACAAAAGAAACATTTGGACTTTGAGCTTAACTGCCATCCTCTTTGCGGGTGGATTCACCTCTTGCGACGACGATGACGACGACAGCAACAAATTGAACTACGACGATCCACGAATCAGGACGATGAGCATACCTGGTTTTTCCAATACCTTTGTCGTGAATGATGTGGAATCAATAATTTACAACTACGACTCACTCTCTTTTGGTTCAAACGTAAAGGCCGTCCATCCGACTTTTAGCGGTTACCAAGTCAAGAACCCTATCTTATATGACAGTGCGGGCACTTGGAAAAGTTATCCGAACGACACTACTTTCAAGTTGGATTTCTCCAAAGGGATGAAAATCAGGTCTCTGTCTTACGATAGTTCTTGCTATAAGGATTATAAAGTGGATATCCGCATCCACCTTTTTGATGTGGAGGCTTTCGAATGGACAGCTTGGGGGGACACTTCCAGCTATGAGGTTGTCGGGGACAACGAAAAGGCGGTCTTTTCCCAGGGCGAATATCATATATTCTCCCAAAATGCGGCAGGTGCGACCCACCTTGTTTCCCAGGACGGAAAGAAATGGATTTCTCAGAAAGTATTCGACTACGAGGTGACGCCAGATTGGAATACCCTCACGGCTTTCAACAAGAAATTATATGTCGTCATGGGTGATTCTCTATATGAATCAACAGGAAACAATGTGGCTTTTCAACCGAGCCAATTGCAAGCTCCGAAAGGATATGCGGCTTTGAAGCCTTTGTTCGTCTTGGACAATAACCTTTGGGCTTTGGCAAAGGGGGCAGAAAAGTTGGCTCTCTGCTATGCGGCTGTTGGTGATTCGGCTTTCACGGAAAAGGAAATTATAAAAGAGCCTATCTCTTTTGATGACGTGACTTCTGTCGTTTCGTCGTCAGGTAGCACTGACTTGGGCTACATCTTCACTCGGGGAAAAGAGGGCGATTGCATCATCTTGTCTGTGGACAAGTCTGGTTCGCTCATCCGACCAACCCAAGGAAAGACTTTCGCCTATCGTGATGGCATGACCATCTTCAACTACGAGAAACTTCTCTGTGTGATGGGCGGAACAAATGAGGACGGCACCTATTCAAAAGATGTCTATTCATCGACAGATTCGGGAATAACATGGACTAAGAACACTCATAGGGTATTGCCTGGAAATGGAAACTTCAGCCATGCAGGTGTCTTCGCAGATAGTGACAGTAACTCTATTCTTCTCATTGGCGGAAACCATGGAAAGGGTGCTAACATCGTTTGGAAGGGTATCTTGAAACAATTCATCATGGACGACCTCATTTTCGGGAAGAACTGATTTAGACGTATATTGATTTTATAGAAGGACTAACTCGAATTTTAAGAAATTATATATGAGAAAAATCATAGGCATCGGAGAGACAGTCTTCGACATCATCTTCAAGAACGAGCAGCCTATCAGCGGTAGGCCGGGCGGCTCGGTTTACAATGCCCTCATTTCATTGGGAAGGGCTGGACTGGAACCTATTTTTATCAGTGAAATCGGAGCCGATAGAATAGGAGATGTCATCAAGGATTACTTGAAGGACAACCACATAAATACGGAATATATCCGTTCTTGCGGAGGAAAGAGCCCTTTGGCTCTTGCTTTTCTGGACGAGAAGCAGAACGCAGATTATCTCTTCTACAAAGATTATTCGTCTGATAGGTTGGATTTCGTCACTCCCATCATAGATGAGGACGACATCATTGTCATTGGCTCCTACTATGCGATTAATCCGGTTCTAAGGGAGAAAATCACCGATTTGCTTGAGTTTGCGAAAGATAGGAAGGCGATCATCTATTACGATGTGAACTATCGCAAGTCGCACGCCCACGAGTCGGGATTTTTGATGCCCAACATTTTGGAAAACTTCGAGTATGCCGACATCATCAAAGGTTCGGACGAGGATTTCGTGAATATCTTCGATCAAGAGGGAGCCGACTTGGTTTACAAGGAACATGTCGAGTTCTATTGTAAGAATTTCCTCTATACACAAGGTGCAGATGGACTCACGGCTTTCAGCGCAGGCAGGAAGAAAAAGTATGCGGCCAACAATATTACGCCCGTCAGCACCGTCGGCGCTGGCGACAACTTCAACGCCGGCATCATCTACGGATTGTGCAAATACGACATCCGTCGAGAGGATCTTTGCAACGGAACGATTCCTAACGAGACGTGGGATAAAATCATTCAATGCGCTATTGACTTTTCTGCTTTCGCCTGCACTACATTGGAGAATTATATCTCCAAAGAGTTTGCGCAGGAATACAACCAAAAGATAGAAGCCGAATTGGAGAAAGAACAAAAGTGAGAAAAGGGAGGTTTCCTCCCTTTCTTTTTAATTATAAGATAAAGATTTAAATCAATACCGAAATGAAAAGAAATACAAAACACGCCCTTTCCACCGCATTTTTAGCTCTTTTCTTGGGCTTTTCCCAGACAGGAGTGGCTCAATCCACGCTACCTTGTCCACCTTATGAAATCCTAAAAATATGGAGAACTTTGTGGTATGGCGAAAATGCCCGACCTACCCACTTCCTCCTTTATGACATTGACAAAGACGGCAAAAACGAGATTCTCCTCAAAGGAGAAAAATCTGCCAATCAAGGTCCATGCGTCCTCCTTTGGGATGGAGAAAAAGTGGAATTGGTAGAAGACCTTCTCAACCACAACATGGACATTTACATTACCGATGATGGCACTGTCAAACAAGAAGTACGTTCCTATGGTTATGACAATTTCCATACAGAGGATTTTGTGAAATTAAAAAACAGCAAAATTCTCGTCTCAGGAACTCGAGACACCGAAATAGAACAGGGAGAAGATATTCCTAATGAAGAAACTTCCTACTCCATAAAAGAAGCAGGCGGCAAGAGCAAGGGAGTCTCACGAGAGGAGTTCGAAAAAATATTTGGGACTGGCGGCAAAAACTTGCTCTCTTTTGAAAATTGGCAACCATTCCCCTATGTGGGCATCTATAAGGGCAAAATCGGTCCATATCCTATCACTATGTACTTGATGCGGGAGTCTTATCCCAAGGGATGCTATTTCTACGATTCCCGCCCTAATTCCTTCTTCCGGCTGGAGTGCGTTGCTGACGAGTCAAATCCAAAGGGATTCGAAAAAGTCACGCTAAAAGAGTACACGGCGTCAGGAAATAACACGGGAACCTTTGTCGGCACCTTGGAGAATCGTGGGGACGGATTTACAGGAACATTCACCAACAGCAAAGGAAAGTCCTTCCAGTTTGAACTGATGGATACGTTAGACAAAGAAGAGTAATCTCAAAGATGAGGCGAAATAATTAAGAGGAGGATGGGTAGTCCTCCTTTTTTTGTCTCCTTTTCATCGGGAAAAATCACCATTCAATTGACCGAAGATGACTTCGAACACTTTTTTGTAGGTAGCAGCTTTCTCTTCTATGGGTTTCGGATATGCCCGTGAGGAGGAGGGAAGACGATAGAAGGTGTAGTCGCGTCCTTCCAAAGAGAAAGAAACTCCTTCCCCAATGGGTGGCGGTTCTATGCCGACTTGCCGCCCCAACGTGAGACCCGCTTTCTCTCCAGTCGTTATGATGGCCGAGCATTCTGGCAATTGGGAGAGGAGCGAAGCCACATCCATCGCTTCATCTACTTGCAAATATTTATCCGAAGCATTCCCTTTGGAGCGGGTCACCGATTGTGCCGTGTCGCTCACCGCAATCCCTTGAAGCGAAAGGAAAGAGATAATCTTATCTTTGTCGAACTTTTTCTCCGATGGAATGGTAAAATATTCCTTGTTCGAAAAGAAAACCAATCCAAAAATCCGCCACATATCATTTATCCAGTTCGGATAATAGAAATCAATCGACCATCTATTTTTAGACGGAGGAAAACTGCCCAAAAGCAAGACTTTGGCTTGTTTAGGCAAGAAGGGGGCGAGCGGATGTTGTTCCATGAATCTCGATTAAACGGGGATTTTAGCTTCTTTCGTCTATCAGAGGCTTGGCAGACTCATGCCATTGATCTTCCGATAGAGGTCGAGCGAATAGATGTCGGTCATGCCGGAGACGTAGTCCAAGACAGCCAAAATCTTATGGTAAGGATCTTTCGCATCCGTCTCATATTGTTCCGGAATCCGGGCGAGCAATTGTTTGGAGTAGGCCTTGTCTGCGTTGAAGACGGCGTTGATCACCTTGTCGATTAGCGTATAGATGATGTTGTAACCGGCGATTTCAATGTCCACCACGTCTTTGGATTTATAGATGCGTTTCAGCGCCAAGTTGACAATCTGCTCGTAGGCGTTTCGGACCCGATCGCTCATGCAATTGACCAACGAAGAGGTGAAGGTGCCCGAAAGAATCGCCTCCTCGTTCTCTACAAAGACACGGGAGCACTCATCGACCAAAACACCCACTACGACAGAACGTAGATAAGCGATTTGCTCGTTTTCATCGGTGACGGCTGCCATCCGATCCCGCTTCTTTTGTTGCTCCTCTTCAGGGAAAAAGTTCAAGAATAGTTGCTTCGTCTCTTCGTTGCTCACCAACTTCAGTTTGTGGGCATCTTCCAGGTCCATGATTTCGTAGCAGATGTCGTCGGCTGCCTCCACCAAAAAGACCAATGGATGGCGTGCATATTTATATTCGTCGAGTTTCAGAATGCCCAAGTCATCGGCAATTTTCACGAAGTCATCCTTCTCAGTTTGGAAAAAGCCGAACTTCTTTTTCTTTTGGCCGGCCACATAATCCGATTGATAGGGATATTTTACGATGGAGGCGATGGTGGAGTAGGTTAGAACGAATCCACCTTTGCGTCGCCCTGCAAATTGATGCGTCAGCAATCGGAAAGCGTTTGCGTTGCCTTCGAAATAGATGATGTCGTTCCATTGACTCTCCGTCAAGCCGTAGCGTTCCTTCAACTCTCCACCGTTTCCCTCTGAAAAGTACGATGAAATGGCGGTTTCTCCCGAATGTCCGAAGGGGGGATTTCCCATGTCGTGCGCCAAGCAGCCCGCAGAGACAATCGACCCTATTTCAGAAAGGAGGGGGGCATACGACTCCCCATATTTCTCGATCAATTTCCTTGAGATATTGTTTCCGATGGACCGCCCTACACAAGAGACCTCTAGACTGTGGGTCAAACGGTTGTGCACGAAGATATTGCCTGGCAACGGAAAGACTTGGGTCTTGTTTTGCAACCGCCTAAAAGGGGCGGAAAAAATCAAACGGTCATAGTCACGTTGAAATTCCGAACGATCTTGTTTCTTCTCGTCATGGTAGTGTTCCAACCCGAAACGCTTCGTCGAGATCAATTTCTCCCATTTCATCATAATTTTCGAACTTTTTTCAAATCAAACAACGCTATACCACAAAGATAACCATTTTTTGTCCAATTTGGGCTTGTCATCGTGAAAATCAAGCCAATGAATGTCAAGAAAGGCACAATTAAATTTTTTAAACATACATCCTTGGCTCTTTTTTTGTATATTTGAAATTAATATCAAAATAAACAAGAGATACAGTCATGAGGGGGTTCCGCAAAAGAGACTTTTTTTATGGATTTGGGGTCTTGGTGATCACTATCCTGATCTGCGCCATCGTAGGGGCACTGAGTTTCAGTACGCTCTTCCTTGACCCAGTGGGACAAGTGATAAAGAGCTTCCACTTCACCGACTCCTATTTCTACATCGAGAACAATTCGGATGAGATCTCCGATGCCAATACCGACCTCGTCCTTTACGACCTCTCGGGTTGCTACTCTCGGGCGGAGATAGCGGGAGCCGTACAGAAACTTTATGACAAAGGGGCAAGAACCATCGCCTTGGATGTCATCTTCGGAGGTACATCCTCCCACAATCCGGCGGACAACGACAGTTTGATGAACGTCATGACCCGTTGCCACGACAAAATCATTTCTGCTAGTCGGGCGGTGCCGACAGCCGATGGATTCTATTTCGAATCCTCCTTTTTCGCTAAAGAGGCAGGTTGTAAAGAGGCTTGCATCAATATTGAAAACGATATAGTCCGCACCTTTTCGCCTACTCTCTGTTTCAACGATACCTGCGTACAGACATTCGTCTCCGCTATCACGGAGATGGCCTATCCGCAAGAACACAAAGAGTGGATCGAGAAAAAGGACAAGAGCAGTCTCATCAACTACAAGCATGTCTTCATCGACCAGTGGCACATCTACGATGACATTCCGGACGAGGAGATTAAGGACCGGATCTTCCTCTTCGGTGATTTCTCTGACTTGAGGGACTTCCACTCCGTTCCGATTGAGGTGGATGGCATGCGACGCATATCGGGAACAACCATCCATGCCTACGCCATCACTACGATCACCAAGGATCGTTTGATTACGCAGATGTCGGAAGAGAATGGTATGATTTTGGGCTTCATCGTCAGCTTCCTCTTTTGCGTGGTCTGCTGTCAGGTGACCGAAAAATACGATAAAATCGCAGGTTTGGTCATGAATGTGTACCAAGTCGTGCTCCTTCTCATCCTTGCCTTCATCGGGGGTATCACCTTCTTGAAACTGCGGTATGACATCAATCTTGTCTATGCCATGTTGGGCATCGGTTTGGCAGGATTCTCCACCGACTTGTGGTACTACATCATCACCACTCGTCCTTACAAATTCATCTGTAGAAAACTGACAGGGAAGCGTGAAAAGCCAGAGGAGGTCACTGTCGCGATGGCCGCAGCAGAAGATGGATTAACTGAAAACAGCATGGATTCGACAGAAAATGAAACAAACAACGAAACAACAGAAAGTGAAACAGACATAGAAATAACAGAAAACGAGACAGATACAACAGAAAACGAAACAAACACGGAAACGGATCAACCGCTTCCCTAACAAACTATAAAAACGTACTATTATGAAATGGATATTATCAATATTGCTTATATTGTCTTCCCTCTGTGACGTAACAGCACAAAATAGGGCGTTCAAAGACAGCCAGACAGGCAAATGGGGCTTCCGAAATGAGGCCGGCAATGTGGCTATCAAGCCGATTTATGATGAATATGACCAAGGTAATACGTTCACCAACAGTAAGCACTATGCCGTCGTACGATTAGGCGACGTCTGGGGCTGTGTGGGCAAAGACGGAACGGAAGTCTCCAAAATCATCTTCAAAGAGAAGATCCTGGCCATCAAAGCAGGCGAGGAGTGGAACAAAAAAGCGAAGTTGGGAGAGTCCCTATACCAAGGATTCGACAAGAAAACCCACAAATACGGTTTTGCCGACTACGAAGGCAACTGGATTTTGAATCCTATCTATGACGAAGTGGATTTTGATTACTCCTTCTTCAAGGGAAAGAAATATGCCGTTGTGAAATGCGATGGTTGTTGGGGTAGCATCGACAGGACGGGTCTCTTCGTGACAAAGCCTGTCTTGGTAAGCGAGAACGACGCTCGGACGGCCAATCAGGAGGTGACCTCTTCTGCTAAATTAGGGGAGTCCATCTACGATGCGTATGACAGCAAAAACAAGAAGTGGGGATTTGCCAACTACCTCGGTAATTGGACCATCAAACCTATTTTCGACCACGTCAATAGGCAATATACTTTCAACAGCGGCAGAACTTTCGCCGTGGTAAAATACAACGGAAAATGGGGCTGCGTCAACAGACTCGGTTCCTTCATTGTGAAACCAACTTACGCCAACGACCAAGCTGCTAAGAGTGCAGGTTTCGCTTGGCAAGGAAAGAATCCTGGCTCCATCAATGCGGATGAGGTCAAGAATATCGATGACGGAAAATACAAGAGCCAAAACTTGGCAAACAGAAGCAACAGCGGCCAAAGCAATACGGCTCAGAACAACAACAAGAAGCAGACTCAGAATACGCCTCAAAACAACGTTGTCTACACAACTCCGCCTACCATCAAGATCTTGACTCCTAAAAATGGTGCGGACTATACGACTTCGGAACTTACCTTCACCTACGAGGCAAAGACGGCTGACGGCAAAGCCCCTGAAATCCTCGCCTACATCAACGGAGAGTTGCAACCACGCACCAAAGGTGTGAAACGTGTGGGTACGCAAATGACCCTCAGTCTGCCTCGTGTCGAGGATTGTAGAGTCCAATTGATCGCCAAGGATGCCAACGGACAAAACAGTGACCCTGCCGTGGTGTTGTTACACTATAGAGGCGACCGCCCGAAGCCGAACTTGCACATCTTCGCAGTCGGCGTAAGCGACTATGACCAAGAGGATTTGAAATTGCAACATGCGGCCAAAGATGCTACGGATTTCTCCAAGACCATCTCCAATATGCATACCAACATGTATGTCAAGAAGGCCCCTGTGCTGATTACCGATAAGAATGCGACCGACAAGAACATCAAGAAAGGTCTTTCTGCTTTGGTGAACAAGGTGGATCAAGGGGATGTGGTGATGCTCTTCTTCTCCGGCCACGGAAGTAAGGAGGGCTCAGAGACCTACTTCCTCTCTTGCAATGCGGAAAGCAACGACCTCTTCTCTTCTTCGGTCAATTTCGATGCGATCCGCACGGCTATCAAGCGATTGAAGGACAGAAAATGTCGTGTGTTGGTCTTTATGGATGCCTGTCATTCGGGTGCTCTTTACGGACAAAAATCCGTCACGGAGAGTTTTGCCTTGTCTGATCCGGGTGTCATCGGTTTCTACTCCAGCACGGAGAGCCAGAAATCAAACGAGTCGGAGGCTTGGAATAACGGTATCTTCACGAAGGCCTTGTTGGAAGGATTCAACGGAAAGGCGACAGACCAAGACGGTAACATTACCATTGATGAATTGGAGCGTTATGTGCGCGAGTCTGTTAGAAAGGCTACCAACGGTAAGCAGATGCCGATCTTTGAGAACAAGCAAGGAAACTTCGTCTTGTTTGAAAGTAACAAATAACCAATATAGAGAAGTAGGCGAGGGCAAGATGTCCTCCCTACTTTTTTTGACGTAACCGATGTGCGTGGGAGGTGTGGTTGCTAAGGAATTTCGCAGTTGGACATTTTTTATTACATAAGTTTTATCTAAAAAAATCTAAGTTTTTATGCAAGCAACGGAAAAGTATGTACGCTTTGATTGGGCGATAAAGAAGATGCTCAGGGACAAGGCAAATTTCGATGTGTTGGAGGGTTTCATCAGTGTATTTATCGATGAACAGGTGAAAATTGAAACCATATTGGAGAGCGAGAGCAATCAGGACACCATCGACGACAAATACAACAAGGTGGACATCAAAGCCAAGAACAAACAAGGCGAGATCTACATTATCGAAGTCCAACTCAGTCGGGAAATCCATTATCTTGAGAGAATCCTATATGGGACAGCCAAGTCCATAACGGAGCAGTTGCACTTGGGTTCGGACTACTACGACCTAAAGAAGGTGATATCCATTAATGTCATCTATTTCGATTTGGGAAAGGGAAACGATTACCTTTACCATGGGCAGACCCAACTAGTTGGAGTCCATAAACACGACATATTGGAGGTGGGCAGGAAAGAAAAGGTGGGACTGAACATTGTGACTCCCGAAAAGACGAGTGGTCGGAGACAGAAGACGGTTTCTGAGATTTTCCCTGAATATTATCTTATTCGTGTCAATGAGTTTAATGACCATGCCCGAACACCTATTGAGGAATGGATGAATTATTTGAAATCGGGCATCATTAAGGAAGACACACAAGCTCCTGGACTGAACGAGGCTCGTCATAAATTGCAATACTTGATGATGAGTGATAAGGAGAGAGCTGCTTACGAATACCATCTTGATGCTCTCCGCATTCAAAATGATGTCCTCTCCAATAGTCTTGAAGAAGGCCGTGAAGAGGGACGAGCAGAAGGTACTCATAGTCATGCAGTTCAAGTGGCGAAGTTGATGTTGAAACATGGTGAACCTCTGGAGAAGGTCATGCTCTATTCTGGTTTGACCCAAATGGAGATTGACGAGTTAAAGGGGAATTTGTAGGAGTCTTACTATAAAACCTCAATCAAACGTAGGAATGCGCCTTGTGCGCATCCTCGTGATGGATATGCGAGAGTTCCCTTTTCGTGAATTTATGTACGATAAGAGGAGAGGAATAAATCTGCCGATTAATATAGGGGACTTCTATAAATTAAAGTTTTGATAATTAATATATTATGCGTATATTTATAGTGTAAAATCAACAAAATATGCAGAAATATCATCAAAACACCCCAAAATCGTTGTTTGAAGAACAATACACCATAAATGA
>JAGCWQ010000109.1 GCA_017961765.1 Paludibacteraceae bacterium
AAGGATGTCAAGTTCCAGAAGAACAAGTTGAAGAAGTCCTTTTTAAGACTGTCGTTCTATGACTCCACGAATCCGGCAAATCAGAACCTATTGTCGTATTCTACGATATTCTATAATTCCGGTAACGCGTTTGCCAAGTACGCAAGGTACGTAGAGAGAGATGGATATTTCACTGTCTCACCTAACGGTACGCTAACACGTGGTTTGGTCGGTTGCCGTGTCAATAGGGAACCTGAGTCAACGTCATTGAATGGTGAATACCCAGAGGACTATAGGATTTCGTCGCAGTTTGTCGTGTCGGATAAGTACCTGTCCAATTCATCAAGCGACGGTTTCTACCTGTATTTGTGGAAGGACTCATTCAACGGAAAGATACCTTCCGACATATACATGAAGGTCGAATTCAATCACGCCGGCTTGGGGCGTACAATACCTTTCATGATGCCGTACAAGGACAATGCACTAGGAATAAAGACATTCAGCGAGATACTATCCGACTGGAACGGGTCGAACCGTTACGGAATACGAAAGTACATAAGGTACTCGTACATAAGGTTCAAGTACCGTTACGACATAGACACAGGGATTCATGTATACTACCTCGACGACAATGTGTATGGCAACAGCGTGTATACGACCAATTTCAACGACGGCACGATAACATTAAACTTGTATGAGGCGAAGATAATATGAGGGAAATTAGTTACACTTATTGCCTTGAGGATTCAAAATCTAGGATACCGGGGTTATTTGCGTATATTGGCTTCGATGGTGTCGGGAACGCCGTCTTGCATAAAGCGACCGATTCATGGATGGGATGTCATGGCAAGTTGGTTGCGAACATAAAGATTCCAGAAGGGAAGGGGTTAAGCGTCGGTACAAATGTCTTGTTGGCTGATGATGCCATATATTCATATAGGACAGTGATTTCTTATTACCATGCCTATATGGATATTTTACCTGATTCCGACTTCATAGAATTCGTTGAGCGTGGTATCGGAAAGAGATACATTAACATGAGCCTTTTCGACACAGCCGTCAATGACCTTGTGCCGTCTTACATCTACCTTACGACGGCGAGGAAGATGTTATCAGACATGTCAAGGCTCAAGTCGCTTCGTGATTGTTTCTGTCAATGGGATGGCAATGATGGAAAGTATGTTTGTGACATGCGTGGTTTGGAACACGATGTATGCTGCGGTATAAGCCGTTATTACCGGATGGGCGGCGACACCATGTACGCATTATTGGGCGATTTCGTCTCCGAAGCAGATGAGATAGCGACGGAATATGCCGGACACGCCGACATTGGAAGCACTTCTGTGACTTTCCCCCTCTTTCTACAGTCGAGTGTTAACGATGCCGGTTATATGTCCCCTTACATGAACATGTGGGTTGCTGGGAATGAACACAAGAAAGGTGAGCTTTATACGTACACGGGCAATGACGGCATCACAAGCACGTATATGTGCGTAAAAGACAACAATGACTATTATGATGAAAACGCGATGAAACTTGTTTTCGTGGTGGGCAACAATTACTTCAAGAAATTGACTGACATACCTGGTTATAACGGGGCATTGACTGAAGATAACGGTTGTACAGGGAAACGGTTTATTATAGACGGTTCTGATAGCGTGGCTAGCTACATTATAGGCGGACATTCTGACAGCAAACTCAAGTCGTTCAGGGGTTATAGGCAGTATATGGATGAGGCTGACGTACCCGACACCCCTCCGCAAGGGGAGGATTGGCTCTATTATTACCGTAAGGGCTATGTGTCGTCATACAGTACTCTCAACGACGAGCTTGGGAACATACAGGTATTCTCTGGAACAGACAGGAAACTTATACAGGGTGCATATGAGACCAACCTTATGGCATATGGCGACGTGTTGATTGACATAGCCATCGACCGTACCAGAAGGATGTTGACGTTCAAGTATGTTCTTAACGCACACCTCAAGGCCAAGTACCTAGGCAGCGAGACAGACGACGACGGTAACGTTTACTACAGGTATTCTCGTTTTGAGTACGATGCCGACAGTAATTACCATGGTGTCACCTATAATGAGTCATATAGGTATGAGGAAGGAGGGGAAATCGACACCGGACTTCAAGGGGATGATTTCGATAGTTATGTCACGTCAATGGACAATCTTGGATACGGCAAGTACCCGTTCATCACGTCAGACGCGACAGTGTCGAATGACATAGCCATTGGTTCACAGATAGTCCCATATGACTTCGTCGTGACATCGTTTACGACGACAGTAAAGAACGAACCGGACTATTTATACGCGAGCCTCATGAAGGAGGACGGGCTAATGGGCATATCGTTCAAGCCTGACGTTACTGACGAGGTGAACATCAACAGGGGCAATTACGCGGCATTCGAAAGGCATATAAAGCTGTCGGAGTGCAAGACGATGGAAGACCTTGTCAATTACGGGAACGGGTCTTTCTTCAATGTGACGAACATAGCGTAGGGCTTGACGGTAACTGCTGATTGCGGTAGTTTTAATCTTGGAGGGAACTTATATGAATTCAACATACGGCATTGTAAGACCAAGTATGGTCGATGTTAACAAGGACGTGGACATTTACTACCACTACCGTCCGACAAGGAGCAGTGAGGACATGTCGTTCAGGACGTTTCGCAAGGTTGATGACGTCAGTTCGATGTTGTCAAACTCTTCCTTGTCAGAAGCTTTCGACGGCACCGCCGACAACAGACTGCCTGGCATGTACAACCTATCGCTTCCGGTATCTTTATTCGGGAAGAAGGGGATATACACGATTTACATAAAGCCGCGTGAGGTATTTTGCACAATAAGGGACGTTGGAGCGTTGGCTGCTTATCCCGAACAAAAGGGTATCGTGATAGATTTGAACAGCGTGGACGACACGTCGTATTTTGACGACGACACGTTGGTCGGCTACCGCGTCGAGTATTTCGACTACGAGACGTCGAACGGGTTGATGAGGCAGGATTACTATAGGATTGTGACAAGCAACAACAAGTGCGAACCCGTTTCGCAAAATCTAACGTCCGCCAATACGAACTCTAACGGTTATCGCTTCAACACGAGTGGTACGTTGTGCTTCCTGACGCTGACACCATCGTCAAGCCCGTCGTTCAAGGCTAACTCGAAACCCTACATAGGCGCACCTAACCAACGCATAGCCATCACGAACACAAAGTTTGACCCTGTCATGGTGGAAGTAGAGATGACGGAACATGACATTGAGACATTGAGCATAATGACCGAGGGGAATGTCGTGCGTGATCTTGATAGGGGACGTGTCACGCACTACAACTGGGACAACGAGATTTACAAGCAGTTCGAGTTCTCGACCGTGAAGGATAACTATACGAAGAGAAGCGTCGCAGAGGTCAAGATCGATAAGAGCGACAACATCGACACAAGCCTCGATATCGAAGAATTAACCAACGTATAAACAACATGTCCGGACGCTATAGCAAGTACCACAGCAACTATATACTTTCAAAGCGGCACATGGACACGTCGCTTGGGAGGATTAATGAGAGGGATTGGGTCACTATCGGTGGTTGGCACAGGCTTGAGAAGGGCAAGAAACCCTATTACTTTGATGGGAACCTGATTTTCACGGACAACAGTTTTGTCCCGTATAAGCGTAAGCACAAATATGGGCCGTGGTCAGGATCGTTGACATATTACGACGTGAAGGACTCCAAGGATGACGTCAATGTCGTGCGTGTCAACAACGAGAGCGATGACATTA
>JAGCWQ010000110.1 GCA_017961765.1 Paludibacteraceae bacterium
CAAGGCGTTGGGAGTAGATGTGGAAACCATTTCCAAAGCGACAGGTCTCACCAAAAAGGAAATAGATAGTCTGTGATGGTTCCCCTCAACAAAATCTCTTTTAAAAAGTGATTCTATGCCTAGCTGCTTAAAAATTTGGTTTATTCCCGTTCTCATTCTTATGTGTTCGTGCTCCAATAGGAGTTCATACACAAATCAGGGAGACTGTCCAATTGTTTTTTTCGACTCTGTAATAGGCAACACTCATGTTATCTTGCATGACAGATGTGACACCTCACCCCGGTGTTTAAAAATAAATGACAACCAAATAGATTACGATTCTTTGTTTGATAAATACAATCTTGGCGGGGTTGGTTTGCCTTATTGTTTTGGAAGTGGAGGTAACGGTAATGTCCTAATGTATGGATGTGATTACTGCTTTGTTATCCACGGGGATAGTGTACAGAATTGTATCTTAACGCCTGTGCTTGCTGTGGATACTATAAATTCCAGATTGCTATCCGATAACAGGGCGGACAGTCTGGAAGATAGTCTCGTTTTTATTGTTTATGACATTCAGGACAACTCTACAAGCCGCTTCCGGATCGAAGGAATCAATGATACGTTGTATTATTTTTCAGATTTCTCATCGGAGTTTGTGAATGGTGATTTGCATGTGAAATATCATGATATGGGAGGTGCTTTAATAGACTCTGTCATTGAAATGAAAAGTATCGTCAATAATGTCCCGTTAAAATGAAGGAAAGGTATCATCTTGTTAGTTATTTCTATAGTTAGGAAAAACTATACTTATAAAAATATGATTTTATTAAATGTTTCAATGGTTGTATCATACTTCTTTCTTGTGTAGCCTTTATTAAAGTTAAGTTTGTCAGCTTCTTTCCTAAAGTGGAGAAGGAAAAACAATAATGGTTTTTTTTTTGCATTATTTGAAGATTACACCAAGTTGTTGTATATTTGTTGCAGTATCTAAAGAACATAAAATATAACACAATGAGAAAACTCGTTTTATTATTTTTAATCGCATTTTGCCTTGTTGGATGTTCGTCTTTCAATAAAGAGAAGAGTTTACAAATCGCTAAATATTTCGTAGAGGGAGACTATGAAAAAATCATGGAAGAAACCGATGACCTTGTCTTTCAACAGACGTCCAGGGATACTTTCACTATGGGAATGCAATCGATGCATGATTTTATCCAAACGAATCTGGGAAATGATGTGGAATATACGTTTATTCAATCGGAGAAAAAATATCGAATCCAGGAGGGAGAGGGACCCAATATAGAGAAGAATCACGATGTTACCGTCATCATGCTCTCTAAAGGAAACAAGAGTATGATGCTAACACTTCTTTATAATAGAGAGACGGGCAAACCCTATTATTTCCATGTGGATGATGTTCGAGAATGCAATATGACTCTCTTTTGGATTATATCATCTTTGGGGTTGCTTGTGATTGCTTTTATTATTTATACCATTGTGAAAGTGAAAAGAAGCGACATGAAGAAGAAATGGGTGAAATACCTTCTTGCACTTTTCCTTAATATACCATTCTTGTTGATTACGACTGCAGGAGTAAAACTTCTTCTAAGTATAGGCATAAACTTTTTAGGTGTTTCTTTTATGTATTTCGGTCCCGACTCATATACAAAAATAGCATTCCCATTGGGTTCTATCATCGTTCTGTATCTTTTGAAAAAACATAACAAGAAGAAGGCGGCAGCAACAGAATCTGTTGAGACAACTGAAGATTCACAGACTAGCGCATCACCAAGAAGTTGACCAACAAAATAGTTCTAATGGTGATTTTAAGTCGTTTCGTTTTACAAAAAGCATAGGCTGGCATTGCTTTTTATGCTGTACACAAAACAAAACTATTATCTTTCAGAGGAGGAAAATTAAAAAAATAGAGCAGATAATTGTATCAAAGCGTAAAAAAGGTGAAAATAACGGAACAATAGTGAGGTAATATGAAAAAGATTGTAATACTTTTCCTTTGTTTAGGAATGATTCCTTTTTTATGCTCTTTAACGAATGAACATAAATTTAAAATAGTGAACCGTATTGCGATTCCTACCGCTATTCCTATGCAAAATTTACAGTGTCGCGACTATGATCTAAAAACGCTAGAGTTTTACGGATCTCCTTACGGTGTGGCCTATTCTCCAGTTTACGATTATGAACAAGATTGTTTTATCAGAGAAAATGATCGATATGTTGGTCTGAACCCGAAATTTGATAGTGTGTTTATGTATTCGCGGATTGTAGCTTCTCGACAAGATACAACTTTTGACCTTTGTATTTTTTACAAAGGCCCGAAATACTATGTTGTACTAAATCCCAGTTATGTTCATAAAGGTGCGGAAAGTTATAGGGTCGGTGATATAAGGATACCTTGGGATGATAGCATTCGATGTGATTCGTGTGTGACCGTTTATCTTGACGAGACTATTCCATTCCGAATAGATACATGTACGAGTAAACCGACTTATGAACAGACCCATGTCCTTTCCAAAAGAAGGGTCTTGAGATTCTGTGAGTCGGATATGTATGAAAAGATGGATCCAGATTCCTTGCCGGCCGACAACTGCTTTGAAAATTAGGGGTGGCTTCCAGCCAATCCCTTCTACCTCATTTTTCTTCTATAACACAATTTCAGTTATACAAGAAAATTTATATGAAATTTCCGTGGGAAAGCCCCATATCAACTAAACAAGATACGGAAGGCCTCCTCCACCTTGCGGGCTTGGACAATCTCGATTTTGGGATTTTTCAACGCTATTGATTTGAATTCAGGGATGATAATCTTGGTGAAGCCCAGTTTCTCCGCCTCGGATATGCGT
Organism: Paludibacteraceae bacterium; assembly: GCA_017961765.1. Lineage (GTDB taxonomy): Bacteria > Bacteroidota > Bacteroidia > Bacteroidales > Paludibacteraceae > RGIG10190. The sequence continues at coordinate 2,844 of JAGCWQ010000110.1, forward strand.
TGTTCAATACGATTGATCGGACGAATCTCGCCCGACAAACCGATCTCTCCAGCCAAACAAATCCGACTATCCACCACAATGTCCATATTAGAAGACAAGATGGCGGAAATGATAGCCAAGTCGATTGCGGGATCGTTCACCTTCAATCCTCCGGCAATGTTCAGATAGACGTCCTTCTGCGCCAACTTGAAGCCTACCCGTTTTTCCAAAACCGCCAGCAACATATTGAGCCGTCGGATATCGAAGCCCGTCGTTGAGCGCTGCGGAGTACCGTATGCCGCCGTGCTGACCAAGGCCTGCACCTCAATCAAGAAAGGACGGATGCCCTCAATGGCAGCCCCGATGGCCGTTCCGCTCAAACCCGCATGATTCTGAGAGAGCAACATCTCAGACGGGTTGGAGACCTCCCGAAGGCCGTCCTGCCTCATCTCAAAAATGCCCAACTCGGCCGTACTTCCAAAACGGTTCTTAATGGAACGGAGGATTCGATACATATAGTGCTGGTCACCCTCAAACTGAAGCACCGTATCCACGATATGCTCCAAGACCTTCGGACCCGCAATATTTCCCTCCTTGTTGATATGCCCCACCAACAAAACAGGGACGCCACTCTCCTTGGCAAACTTCAGGATGGCAGCCGCACACTCACGTACCTGCGCCACGCTACCCGGCGAAGACTCCACCACCTCCGTACAAATGGTCTGGATGGAATCGATAATCAGGACATCGGGATTCACATTTTTCACATGGACGAAAATCTGCTCCAAAGAAGTCTCGCTCACGATATAACAATCGGGCTTGTCGAAATGCAGACGCTCGGCACGAAGGCGGAGTTGCTTCACGCTCTCCTCTCCCGAAGCATATAAAGTACGCTTCCCCTTTAGATTCAGAACAATTTGCAGCACAAGGGTTGACTTTCCGATTCCCGGTTCACCACCAATCAGCGTCAACGAACCAGGCACCAAGCCACCGCCCAACACACGGTTAAACTCTTCGCTACCCGTATCGATACGAGGCTCATCGCCTCCTTGCACTTGATCAATCAAAACAGGTTTCGACTTGACGGAATCAGGCAGATAGCCCACCGTGGAACGCACCGCAGCAGGAGACTCCTTACGGACAACCTCCTCCACATAGGTATTCCACTCGCCACAGACAGGGCACTTCCCCACCCATTTGGGAGCCTCGTTGCCACAATTCTGGCACACATAGACCGACTTCACCTTTCCCGCCATCGCAATATTTTATTTGAACGACAACGTAGCCTTATCGTCTCCGACCTCCAATTTCACATCACGACCGAGATAGAGGGAGAGGTTGCGTGTGGCGTGTCCAGCCTGCAAACCATACATGACAGGGATGCCCAAATCGCCCACCTTCTCTTTGATGATTTCCTCGACGCTCTTATCGCCACCTTGGTTCATATTCGTAAAATCACCCACGACGATACCCTTGACATAATCCAACTTGCCACTCAACTTCAAGTTGGTCAACATACGGTCCAACGAATAGTTTGATTCGCCCGTGTCCTCAATGAAAAGAATCGCCCCTTTGGCATTCAAGTCGAACAAAGTTCCACCCAAGCTATAGATCATGGAAAGATTTCCACCAACCAGACGGCCCTCCGCCTTACCTTTGATGCAGTTGCTATTCGTCGTGATGGAGTGTTCCGTCAACTTTCCAAACAAAGCGTCCTTCAAGCAATCGACAGAGACCTTGTCCGACAAATCCTTCGCCATCGGACCATGAATCGTCTCGACTCCGATATTATTCAAAGAGATCAGCAAAACAGAGACATCGCTATAGCCGACCACCCATTTCGGATTGTTGATCATCGGCTTCAAATCGACCATTGCCATGATTTGGGCGCAACCATAACCGCCACGCGCTGCGATGATAGCCTTCACATTCGGATTGTCTATCATTTTCTGCAAGCCTTCTACCCTATCGGCCACCGTTCCTGCATAACGGCCATCCTGGTTATACAAATTGTCTGCCTCGACGACAGCCAAGCCCCAGCTCTCCAAAACCGACTTGCCATTAGCAATCTGCTCCTTCGTCACATAGTTCGAAGTCGCACAAATGGCTACCGTATCACCCGCCTTCAAATAAGCAGGACGGATACGCTCGGTTATCTCCGCCTGTTGGGAAAGAACCGTTGAGTAGTATTCACGATTATAGACATACTCGTTCGTAACATACTCATTCGTAATATATTCGTTTGTAACATACTCCTTCGTACAAGAAGAGAGAGCCAACGCAGGCAATATCAACGAAAACAAACTTTTCAATTTCATAAACCTATTCATTTTGTTAACTATTCACGAAAACGACGATGACTTATAGTTTCCAGTCTATCGGACAACCCCAATCAAACGGATTGCATCACAAAGATACGCCAAAGCGTTGCAAAACAAAAGAAAGAGAGTAAAAACAAACAAGCCCGATTTCATTTTCCATGCAGAATAGCACAACTATCTACTAATTATCCACTTACCAAGGAACAATCATC
>JAGCWQ010000111.1 GCA_017961765.1 Paludibacteraceae bacterium
AACATTCATAATGCAAGAGGATTCGAACCTACTATCCCTACCGCTATAAGCCTCGGATTTCCTAAACCATTAGAAGATACATTTGTCTTAGCCATTTTAGACGATATATCCCCATTATGGACAACTGATATTTATGCTTTCCGCTTATACTCCTCAGCGAGTTTTACGCAGTATTCGTGCCTTTGCCTGTACCACTCATCAAAATTATCCACAACCTCCCCATACGGGTCATTCAGGCTAGGATAAAATGCGAGGAGCCCAAGCGGTAGCATCTCAATAAACTCAACCGTCTTTGGAACGTTGTCTCCCCATTCCTCAACAGACTCACGAATATAATCAAAACGATACTGTTTCACATCACTTACATTTAAGTTTCAACCCCACCTTGTCTTCCCTAAACGGTGGAAACACAATCTTATCTTCTGGAATATATCCGTGCTCATTCTCCCACGCTTCGGCTTTCTCCTTACTGTCAGTGTAAGAGAAGTCGCCGAGCATAATCAGCCCATACTTTTCTTCAAGCACGAGGTACCAATCCGCAGGGGTGTATTCCTTGAGTTCGTTGAACTTTCTCCACCTGCCGTTAAAGCAGATGTAGCAGTCGTACCCGAGTTCCTCGAGTGTCCGTTTGTCGTCGGTAGTTTCGTAGCAGTCGTACGGGAAATGATCAAGCTTCAAATCGTCAGGGATGTTCACCCTGATGCACTCGCCCATACTGTGCTTAGTTATGGATCTAATAAGTCTGAAATCACTGATAGGATCCGTGGGGTGCACGAGCCCGCAAAAAATATATCTGTGTCTCATATTACATTAAGCCTTATACCATTGTTTATACAAAATATTGTAGAGTGTTTCGAAGTTATTTTCGCCATATGGAAATTTATTAAACACGGCTTCGGCTATTGTCCTCTGATCTTTTTCTGAAAACAAACGAAAATCGTTGTCGGCAGTTGTTTCCTTAGTTTTCTGAGACCAAACGATGGTTAACGGAACTGTACGTTTCATCAAGTTCGGAAAACCGATTTTAATGATAGTATAACGCTCGCACCCAAGCGCCGTTTTTACTTCCTTTACGCCTGCGTTGTCCATGCAATTCTGAATGAGTTCCAAAAGTGCTAAGGACCTGCCATCTAACTGTTTGAACTTCTTTGTAACCATAAACTACCATTTTTTACCAATGAGATTTTGCCAAAGTTCAGATACCAATTTTCCCTTATATTCGAAATATTGCGAGCCACAATGCTCGTTGGTATCACCCTGTCTTGAGAAAAATTCATTCACATATCGTGACAACGGATAAAGTTTGCCACCAACACGTATGCTGTTTCCTACCACACTAAAAAACTCATTGTTAAGTGTGCATTTCAGTCGCTCATCGTCTTTAATTCCGAGAATGTCAAGACGGAAATTAGGACGCCTGTTCGATTCAACTATCTTTCCATCAACTGCACTATATGCTTTTCCATTAAAACAAAGTTTGGCTTTACTGTCCGGAAACATAAGCAAAGCAGACTTAAACATTTCAAAAACAGCGTACAAGTCCATTTTTACCCACTCAGTTCCACCATCGCCTCCATCCAAACGGACTCCTTTTTTTGAAAATTCTTTTTTTAGCCATTTTTCTATCTCTTTGTACCTTACGGAAAACAGAATAATTTCATAAAAAAGCGGATGCGTCGGAGGAATCCAGTTTTGTTGAGTTCCTTTTCTTTCGTACGGATTCATAGTGCTTCCAAACTTATGTGTGTTTTCGCTTAAATACAAATCGTTCGTAGCGAGATAATCAATTCCTATTCCGTCAGATAAAGTTCTATGTTTTCCCATAACTGCCTGTTTTCACAAAGATAGGAAAGATTTTCAAGAAATCCAAATAAAAAAACCGCCTGAGTTATTTCAAGCGGTTCTTCATTCTTGCGGGGTAGTCAAGTTGGTACTTCATGAAGTCGAGTTGTCTCATTAGCCAGTCGTCGTTCTTGTCCACGCGTTTTTCAAGTTCCTCAACTATATGTCGTGGCAGGTAAGTTCCCCAGGAGTATCTGCCTTTCTCTGACAGGAGGTAATCTATAACGTGCTCGAAGTCGAAGTCAATCTTGTCTATGTCGCACCCAATACATTCTGAGGAACTATGGATCCAGACAAGTCCTCGTGAGGGGCTGTATTCGACAAGTCTCAATCCCCATGAGCATTCCAATAAGCCGAATTTGTTCATACTAACTATGCCTTATTTTTAACCTGATATCCGTTGAAGGACACGAATTGTGCGTCGGGGTGTTTTTTCAGGACACCGATGAATCCGTCAAGGAGCCTTTTGCACCCTGATATCTTCATAACTCTACTCCTTTCTTTACCGGGGAGTTTGAACACCATAGTCATTTCTTGCCAATAAAACATAGCACAAATATAGGAAGAATTTTTGAGAAATCCAACCTATCTGTTACGGGTTTTCTTGTGCGACGAATTCCTTTATCCGTTGTGCCGCGTTGCCACATGTAGTGCTTATGTCTTCAAGTTCTTCTATGTAGCATTGGTAAACGATTTTTTCTAACTCTTTTTCTCCGATTGTCATACTATTGAATATAGTCTTTATACTTCAGAATATCTTCAAGCGTATTGAGGATGATGCATCTTTCCCTCACCCAGTCCACGTAGCAGTCTTTCTCAAAGTTTTCCCATTGGCAGTTCACCCACATTCTATGGGTTCCGTGCCATCCTTCGGGCAAGTCCTTATAGAAGACAAGTTTTCCGTAGTCGGTGTCGTCACGATAGAGTGCGAGGGCCTTGAACAGTTCCACGTTGTCTCCGCAGGAGATAGGTGCAAGATCAATCTGTTCTCCGTCGATTTCTATGTACCGGTATTTTTCTGCGTGTTCGTCAAGTTCTTTGACGATTTTTTCTTTATCTTTTTCATCTGATATACAGCCGACGTTGATTATCCCATATTTGTCTACGGACAGGATATTGTTCATCTCGATAATTTCCCAGGAGAGTTTTTTATATTCTCCAATTCCCACGGCGGCGCCTGATATGTCATAACCAAGTCCTTCTAGATATAGTGCGACGCCGGCGCGTTTGTCGGCGTCCTCTATATACACCCGAGGATTGAACAGGTGGTGTTCCCTGATTGTTTCGTCGTAAGTAAAAAACCTAGTCATACCCAAGTTTTGACAGGAATTTATCGGTATACACCCACATGTTTCTTCTCGTCTCGTTTGTGGTTGATTTTATATCCAACTGTATTGCGTCGCAATTTTTTAACAGTTCGATATCGTTTGGCGTGAGTGTGAGCGTAATTTTTCTACAGTTTTTCGGCCTCATATTATTTCAGAAGTGTTCTGTCCACGCCAATAATGTCCCTCGCCTTCTCAATATATTTTTTGCGGGCGGGTTTAAACCAACCCGTTTCGCATATTTCCTGATAAAAATGCAGCTCCGGTTTAACAATGTCTAACATAATGTTAGATACTTCGCTTTCCTTGGGCACGCATTCCTTATCTTCCATATACATTGCGTACGAAAGAAGGTCGGAAGCGAACTCCTTGATGCTGTTTGCGTATTTTTCCCTACTCATGATTTGGCTATTGTACACAGTATGTCGTATAGTGATTGAAGTTCGTCGTATTCCTCCCATTTGGCTGTGGAGGTGTCCCTCTGCAGGCGGTGGTGGGCAAGGAAATATTTCAGGGCTTTCAGCTGCCCGTTGCTTGGCTTCCAAACACCGGCCGGATCAGGATGCCCCTTGATACCCTTGATACCTTCTTCCTTTTGCTGTGGAGGAATGGACTCGAGGAAACAGGCGTCTTCTTCGTAACCTTTGTATCTGAGGTATCCGGCAATCGTTTTCAGACGCTGCCTCTCGTTCTCGCTCCACTCAGGCTTAGGCTGAGGGAGAATGTCTTTAAACAATAGTAGTTTTTGAAGGTCAGCATAAAGGGATTCTAATGGTAGTTGTTGCCTACAAGTCAGAGGGACAGTTTCAATTACATCTTTTAACCATTTCATTTGCTCCTCGCTGGGTTTCCAAGAAAGACGAGGACGGAGGGATTTGAGCTTATCAGCAAGTACCCAATGGCTACTATTCTGAAGTACCGAAATACACTCCATCAATATGCCTTTTTCTTCATTGCTCCACTCTTGCTTTGGTTGCAGGCGGAGTGATTTAAGCTTATTCTTAAACCAATCAAGCCTCCTTTGGCAATCGTCATACAGTTCGCTTTCTTCCTTAGAAGGATAATCAGGAAAATCTCCCGGATACCATAATTCCTCTTCAATTTCCTTTGCTATCTTCTCATCCTCCTCGCTCCACTCTGCGGGCTGTGACCCAACAGTAGAACTACCGATTTTCTCGAAGATTTCGTCTATATCGCAAAGCGAAAACATCTTTGTAGAATCATCGGAGCAATTCGGTTCGTGGCGATTCCCAGATGCTTGGGCATAAACTTCAAGGCGCATTTCTTTCCAAGCCTCTTTTGCAGTAAGCACGGGCTTCTGCTCTTTTTGCTCATTAAGACTTTCTTTAACTGCAATGGCGAATCCTTTAAGTGCGTTATTGTATTGAGCATCACTTTTTATTGCTTTATAATGAGCGAGAACTTGAGCATAAAGAGCCAAATCATGTTCAATACCAGTCAATGATTCGTCCGGACTCATTGAATCTACAAATGATTTAATGATGTCTTGGTCGTTCGGAATGTCAATCTTAATCTCTGCGGGCTTTCCTGCCACTCTGAGAAGTTCGGGTGCATGTTCCTTCGCCCACTCCACGACGTTCACGTCTTCACCGTGCAAATAAGTTTGCCACGCATCGCTGAATGCGGAGAACAAAGCGGCCTCGAAATCCGAAAGTATCACGTCACCGTTCTCGTCGTAGGCAAGTACTGGCTTCTGCTTTTTCCCCTTTTCGAGATAACCGATAGTGTGCCGTACAGTCCCACCATCAGGAAGAATCGTTACTCTGCTTGTTGTTGGATAGTTCAATTTTTCATTCTGCTTTTCGAGGTAGGCAATACACCGCTCGGCATCATCCGGGGAAAGATTGGTGCCATTTTCAAGCTTAATAAAATTGATCAAGAATTCCCTTGTCCTCTCGTCATCGCTCTCGGCGAGTTCGGGGATAAGAACACCCAGGGCTTCTTTCTCTTTGTCCGTTTGATAGATGTTGCGGACTATTTTTATTGCTTCTTCTCTTGTCATAGTGTTATCAATTAGGGCCGATTACTTATCTTTATCTTCGGGAAGTCCCAATCCATCGTAAAACCCGATAAATGGGATTAACCCAAATATTACGGTAATTATGGGAACGGCAATGTTATAAAGTGTTTCGTATGTCATAGGAATTAGTTATCCCATAAAAACTGGGAACTGCCGAAGCGAATAAGTTGTTCTGCTCCATTATCGTCAAACACCGAAACATAGCCACGAACAAACGATGGCTTTGCTTCGTATTCTTTTCCGAGAGTCCAATTCAAACACTCCGTTTTGCTGTTAAAAATTATTTTCATTGTTTATCCTCCGTTGGTAAAATGATTATGCTAACCTTATCACCGTGTTTCCGACCTTCCTCATGGGGGAGGAGTACGGTGTACGTGTGATTCTCGTCGAACCTGAAGGTGGCAACGTCATATCCGAATTCGCCACCGGCGTTCGTGATATGTCCCTCAACTGCTTTCTTCAGCATCTGCTCCTTCTGCCATTTCGCTCCACGTTTGAAGCCAGGCTTAAAAAACAGTCTTTTTGCATAGCCCTGTGCTGTTGGTTCTGGAAATGCCCATGTTGATTCTTCTTCTGCCGCTTCCTCAAGGTCATTCGGAATGGGCTTTTCTGGCTCCTCCTGCTGGAGAGAGTTAATGATAGCCTTTAATTCCAAGCAAAGTTTCACTTTGCCATCTGCTCCAATAGCCTCTTTATCCGTACCAGAAACTCTTACCTTACGAGCCTCTTCTTCAACACTATCAATTTCCTTCCGTAGAAGGTCTGCGTCAATGTATTTTGCCATAATCTATTTCTTTAAGTGTTCTGCACCCCACATCTCTCTCATTTTCTCGACCCATTCAAGGGCTTCTTCGCGGCTTGCGAACTCCTCATTATCAAGGACGATTTTCAACCATTCATCCGTGTTACAGAAAGGGCAAGGGTCGTACCCTCCAATAGTATAACAACCATCTTCGTAGGAATCCATATCCCACAAATAGCCGTCAATGCAATGTGCATCTGGGTATGATGCTCCGAAATGTGGAAATTCGATGTTACACATATTTTTATTTTAAATGGCGGGTGAGTTTTTCCGCATATATTCTTGGAATAATGGGCCTATTCTCAACATTACTATCGTATTCATCATAGAATTCAAGTAAAATGTCCTCCAACCCCTCTGCGGGTGTCAGTTCTTTCGCCTCCTTCATAATTTCGCTCCTTGCGTGTTCCGCACCCCATCGTGCAAAGTAGCGGGCGAACTCACGCAACTCCTCGTTATATGGCTCTTCTCGGATTTGTGGCAAATATTTTTCAATCTCTTCCTCCAACCTCGGTTCTTTCGCATCCTCTTCCATCCACTTCATAGGATTATCGACTTTCCTCAAAGAGCCACTATGCAGACCCTTCTTCGGATTTTCCGATTCTTCTATCTGTCCCTTGTTTTTGATGCCACAGGCGGCTGCATACAGAACGCCATCTATCGGCTCCTTAAAAGGATTTTTCTTTCTTTCAAGATAGTCTATTAAGTCCGTAATGTCTGCCCCGGCAAAGGTTTCTTTTCCCTGCTGAATTAGAGATTTTAGACCATAAATGAGTTTCCTGCAGGCAAACGAATCTTCATCATCTTGAAACGCCTCTTCGTGAGGGAACAGCCTTGAATATTGATTTTTTATATCGTCTTTCGTCATATGGGTACAACGGTAGTCTTCCGCAAGGCCATCAAGTACTCTCTTGGCGTATGCAACAGCCTCGTCATAGGCTTTTGCTTTCTCAGTGTCTGTCATAATAGTTTTCGTTTATTGAGCCTACGCCGGTTTGTTGGTGCTTGAATAGATCAACCCCTGTTTGGGTGCGCTGTTTTCCTTAATGGTTTTCGCGTTGATTTCATCCGCCATTCTTTCGATCGTGTCAAGAGACTGAGAACGGAGGAATGTATAGAGTTCAACACACAAGGCATAGATATCGTAGCCACGATGGGGAAGGTTGATTTCGTACTCCTTGGCTTTCTTTTCAAAAAACCCGACAAACCTGTTCATTGCGAAATCTCCCATGCGAAGTTTATTCTGGTTCTCAATCCACTCTTCGCACTCTTGTTCTGTGGAGAAGCAATTACGGAGAAAGTCCAGCAAATCCTTGGTGTCAGAAAATGATGTCAAAGAGCCGTAGAAACTATACGGGATACATTCATATACTCCATCCCCGTTTTTCAACGGATGATAGACAACGAAATCGCGGTTTTCGTTGTATTCCGTCTCTTTGATTTTTTCGAGGTATGCGAGGCAGTCATTGATGGTGCAACAGGGGTCGCCTTCTTTCTCGCAGATTCTGCCGTACTGTTTCACAATGAAGACAATCTCTTTCCTTATCCTCTCGTCAAAGGTATCAATGAGTCCGGCAAAAATACTTTCGGCGATGGTTTTTTCCTGCTGGTCGCCGTTTTTGATGAAGTTCTTTGCTCTTTCCACAGCCAAGTCGTAGGCTTTTGCTTTTTCAGTGTCTGTCATAGTAATTTTCTTCTATTGGTTGGATATATGAGCCTGCGTTTGTTCGGCCCTGCTGTTCGTAGGCATGGATTGCTGCCTGTGTATAACTGTCATAGACGAACCCGTCGCTTGTCTGGTATTTCACCTGGCCGTACTCGGTTCCGTTAGTTGTTCCCATTCCCATCTTCATATCTTATCCGGAGTGCTCGTTTTTGAAACGTAAGTTCTGTCCAATGAAACTCTCTACCATACGGAAAATGTGGAAAGGTTGGGTTTTCTATTACCTCCCTCCAACAATCTCCTTTATTGTCTGCCGCCTGAACGACTATTTGTTCACCACTGCATGTGATAGTGGCAGTTCGTTTTTTATTTTTCATGCCGTTTATTATCCCAAGTCGCTTGCAGATATATGGGCGTCATACACTGCAGCGACGCCTTCAAACTCTTTTTTCCGTCTGAGGAATTCAATGGCATTGTCGAGGTGTTCGTCAGACATTTCGATAATGGGGATTTCATGTCCGTCCTTTGTTTTCCACACGATATCGCCGTCACCCCTTTCCCTGAGCCACTTCTCTTTCAGGAGGTCTTCAAGGACTGCCCGTCTTTTTTTCTTTACGCCGGTGCTGTTTCCAAACCGGTTTTTAACGATGACAGATCCGTTAATCACGGCATCAGGGATTGTCATACCCAAAACGCTTCCATTCTTCCAATCGTTAGCACGGGTTTCCTCGCCGGGAGCACCATACAGAACTCCGCCGATTGCGATTAGCGTATACCGCTCGATGTATTTTTCATACGGTACCGACCAATCGTCATACAGTCTTTCGCTATACAGGAGTTCAAGATATATCCTGGGCACTTTTGATAAACTTTCCATTATTTTTTGCCTTTGAAATGTTCGTCGTATAGTTTTTCAACTTCGTTTTCCCAACAGAACTCACGTATTTTTGTGAGTTCATCCCATTTTTCGCCGAGAATCTTATCTCCAAGAGACATGAGTTTGATGGCGTACTGCGGTGTGATTTTGTGTACGCCACAGTTGTCGATTGAGCAGTGGCTGTAACCGTTGTATATGCCAATGCAGTCTTCCCTGAATCCGTATGAAGGGTAATAAACGGATACGCAGTCATGCTCGATGTCAATTTCCTGCACTATGCCCGGTGTCATGTGGCAGGTTTCCACCCAGTCGCCGACCTCATAGTCCACGCGTTGACGGCGCTCTTCGTTCCACTTCTCTATTTCCTCAGGAGTGGGCT
>JAGCWQ010000014.1 GCA_017961765.1 Paludibacteraceae bacterium
AAATATGGCAACGGAGTGGAGACGAACTACGGCTATTCGGCCAACCGCCGCAGACTTGCTTCTCTTGACGTGGTTTCTCCGAAATATGAGGGGAAGATCATGGCAAACTCGTATCTGTATGACAACATGGATAATATCAAGAGTGTTATCAATAATGTGACTGCAAAGAGCGCAGGAAACAAGACCATTGGCGGATTCACTTCGCACAGCTACGATTACGACGAATGGGGTCGTTTGTATAAGGCGGAGGGTGATTTCAATGCTGGAGCAAAGAAGGCGCACTACAATTTGAACATGTCTTACGACAAACTCTACAACGTCACTTCCAAGAAGTTGGATTTGACGCAGGAGAATTTGCAGTTTGAGGGAAGCATGAGCGTTGGGCATGAGTTGACCTATCAGTATGACGAAAATAATCCATTCAAATTGCTGAATGTCAATACAAAAGAGTATGCGACAGATTCAATGAAGGCGGACACGCTGCAAAGAATCAATATGTATGACTTTGATGCAAACGGTAACCAAACAATGGCCTCCGTAGCCTTGTTGAAAGACTCCTCTTGCCTCGCTGACACGGCAGGCCAACAAGTCCGCCAACTGCTTTGGGACGAGGACAACAGACTCTTGTCCATCAATGACAACGGCTTCGTTTCCAACTACTTCTACGATGCAAATGGGGAGCGAACCGTCAAGTTGTCCCAACCAGACATGGCTGTCTTCGTCAATGGGGCAAGTGCACTCAAAAATGACTCTTCTTTGATGAAATTCGTGGGCTATGTAAGTCCTTATTTGGTGATTTCCAACGGAGGAAAATATACGAAACACATCTACGCTGGCACGCAACGCATCGCCTCCAAATTGGGTGATATTGAAGCCTTTGGCGCAGATCCAAGGCGTGTGGAAAAAGCTGGTGCGGATATCAAAGAAATCGATTTCGGAAAGAAATACGCACAACAAAACGACTCGTTAAGTAGCCGTTATGACCAGTTAGGCGCAATGAACAAGCCAGAGATTAATGACGACTACGTGGGTGGTCAATCCTTCTGTTGCGGCGACAAGCCTTTGGCAGAAATGCCTCAAAACGCTGGCAACTCCGAAAACGCACAATTCGAAGAGAACATCTATTTCTATCATCCCGACCACCTCGGCTCAACCTCCATGGTGACAAATATCGATGGGAAGATTACACAAAATGTGGTCTATATCCCTTACGGTGAGGTATTTGTGGAGGAACGGAACGGGGCTTGGTCTTCGCCTTATCTCTTTAATGCGAAAGAATTGGATGAGGAAACGGGGCTTTACTACTACGGGGCGAGGTATTTGGATCCGACAAGTACGAGGTGGCTGAGTGTGGATCCGATGTGGGAGAAGTATATGGGTATGAGTCCGTATAATTATTGTGCGGGGAATCCGGTGAGCTTGGTGGATCCGGATGGAAGGGAGAATGCAATTTATGTCATCGACCTACAAGGAGAAAAGAAAGACATAGAAACAAATAAAGTTATAGAGCAAGCAAATAAGGAGTTTGAAAATCTTGGGCTAAACACAAGATTAGTGAAATGTCCAGTTTCCGCTGAAGAATTTTCTTCGAAAAAGTTGGACAATACTGATTCTTATGTGGTTATTGGTTCTGCAAAGCAAGTGAAAGATTTCATATTGAAGCAAAATCCAGAGTATGAAGCTGATTTTTCTGGTTGGACTGGAGGTGAATGTAACCCAGAAAGATCATCAAATGGCAAAACGAAAACTCACGCTATAGGTATTGATGCAAAAGGTGCTATTACATATGCAAAAAACACCAAACAAGAGAAAGTTAAATTTGCGTCATTTTTGATTGAGCATGGGGTTGGGCATAATGCAACTTTAGACCACTCCTCGGAAAGTAATAAAAAGCATAGTGAGCAAAAGTGTACAAATGCGGCCATTATGGGTGGTGGCCAATGGATAAACAGGGCTCTACATGGTAGCATAGAAGGATTCAAGAATATTGATGACATCAAGACTAACTCTAATGAATATTTTAAAAATTCCATGTATGTGGAATTTTTAAAAAAGCACTTCGGAGACAAGGAATCAAAAGTAAATTATAAATAGATATGGTACCATTAATGAAGATTGGTTTTGTGGCTTGTCTTTCAATGTCATGTATGTGTACATTTTCTCAATCGCACTTTCAACCAATCACGAATAATTATTTTAAAAATAAAGATTGGACATCTGCGCATACTGAGGTGTATGAGGATCTCTCAATAGTATGCAATGACATAGAGTTTTTTTTCTCTCTCCCCAATCACTTTATTGAGCAACCAAATTGTAGGGGCTATAGACACGAAACCGCAGATTTCAAACTCTACTTTTCGGAGAGGAACAACTTTAATCAGTTTTCTATTAATTACAACTGCGATCATTCAGAGGTTGATTCTCTATCAAAATATTCTTCTTTGAGTGACCTTTTAGATCTTTACTATTTCATGTATCCCAAAACACCCATAGGTGTTCAATTTGTAGTTGAAAGAAATTACATCAATGGACAACCCTATTTTATTATGGTTGATGTGAATTTTAAAAGTGGTTGGCCAACTCGTAAAGATTGTGTGTTTGTTAGGGATTCTATTACTAGCACCTGCTTTTTTATCATAGACATTGATTCTTGCAGATACAAATTCGTATATGAAGTGGATGAATCCATTTACGATTTCTCAATCAATGACAAAATGAAAGTGATGAAATCCATAAGTTTCAAGAGGAAGGAAGAATATGCAGAGAAAAAAGAGGACTAAAAAAGAGATTCCAATCCGTTTTTATCCACTTATTCTTTTAACCTTTCCTTGTTCCTAACAAAGGCGAAGCCATGCCCGCCCGTGTCGAGCACTCGCAAATTTTCTCAATTACAATCATGCCCTAAACATGTCAATATCATGAACAATACCTACTACTATCATCCCGACCACCTCGGCTCAACTTCCATGGTAACGAACATTGATGGGGAGATTACGCAAAACGTGGTCTATATCCCTTACGGTGAGGTGTTTGTGGAGGAGAGAAATGGGGCTTGGTCTTCGCCTTATTTGTTCAATGCGAAGGAGTTGGATGAAGAGACGGGGTTGTATTATTATGGGGCAAGATATTTGGATCCGACAAGTACACGGTGGCTCTCTGTGGATCCGATGTGGGAGAAGTATATGGGGATGAGTCCGTATAACTATTGTGCGGGGAATCCTGTGGTGATGGTGGATTTGGATGGACGGGAGGCTACCATTCAAGGTGAAGCGGCAGAACTATATAAATCAAGCCTTGAAGAAAAATGTTCGGGAATATGTTTGCATTTGGAAAATGACAAATTAATGTATGATAAAAAAAATGGCAGAAATGGGGAAAAACAGAAGTTAAACAATACGGATAAATTGATTATGCGCATAATAGATGATCCTGACATCAAAGTGGATATGTATACTCTTCCCGCTTCTCGCAACAAAGCTAGTTTTAACGGCGAATCCTATGTGGTTGTTTTTGGCGGTTCCTTTATGGGAAATGTATATAACGAAGAAAATGGAGTAGGAAAAGTGACTGCACTTCAATTTGTCAATCCTCATATTCTAGACAGAATGGATCGCTATGCAAATGAAACACGAGGAACTTCTGCTTTGCATGAGTTGTCCGAAGCTTATGAAGGAGCATTAATTTCAAAAGAAAATCAAAGGTCAAGTCCTATGGCGAATTTGGAAGGAAGTGTGTATGAAAAAGCACACAAACAAGCAACCAAACAACCAGAAGTAAGATCTCTATATATAGATAAGGATAATAGAATATTCTATTATCCTACCTCAGATTGTATTTATGAACAATTTGAAGTTCTCATGAAAACAATGGATGGAAGTCAATGGAAAACAGTGACAAAAGTTCCTTTTACATACAAAAAAGATAAATAGTTATGTCTAATTTAAATTCGATGATATATAAATCTCATAGGTTATTACGACTAGTACCGTTGAAAAAGACCGTGCTATTGTCTTTCCTTGTGTTTTTTTGTTTTAAATCTTATGCGGCGACATGGCTTGATTCCTATGATTTTAGCCTCTGGAATAAACAATTGGATATGAAGGTGGTGTTAGATGATTTTTTGATTGACAACGACAGTGAATCCTATTATCTCATACCCTATGCTCATGATAAGAGTCATACATTTTGTTTTTACGAGTCAGAATATTTTATGTATTCGTTAATGATGGCTCTTGATTTTGAGAATGAGTTTGCCTACTCTGAATTAGATAGGCTTCTAAATGATTTTTATAAAAACAACAACTTAAGAAAAGGGGACTTTTCAAACTCACTTTCAGCCTTTTTCCAAGGAAGAGGGCAATTCCCATTCAGGGAGAATATGGTCGATTGTGACATTCCAGATCTTGTGGCTCCTTCTGACCTTATCGATAGGCAAGTGCTTTGTGTCGGACTTTTTACAAACAAGTATTTGTCGGAAATTATACAAAAAGGTAGTTCTCTCTATTATTCTACTTTGTCAGATTCATTAAAAAAGTATTGTGATCCTTTCTATGATGGCAAACGTGATTATTGGAATGATTGCAACGGGAGCAAGATGGTCTTTTATACCATATACCATATCGATAAAAACAATTCATCCGATGGATATTATGTGTTATTTCGCCTAATTTATGATTTTTATGACTATAAAGAAAAGAGATTTAGTAAGAACGTGGCGCATCTATTGCTATATCTTCTGAAAAAATCGGTATGCATGGGGAACGAGGAGGCTCTAATGTACTATAGAATGTTTCTCCATTGAAAATCTATTGCCGGTGAAAAGATGTGTCGTTTACATATACGACATGTGCGAACAAAAAGCGTAACTAAAATAAGGCAACGATGTGAGGCTATCCGATGGTTGGCTTTGTTTGACGTAGTTTCTCTCAAATACGAGATTCTTGTTGCCCACAAATACGAATCCCTGCAAACACCCGATTGGAAACTTGTACAAAAATTGCTAACTTTGTGAAAATAAAAAGGGGAAGTTATGGGCTTATATCTGAATCCGAATGAGGAAGCGTTCAAGATGGGTTTGAACACGGAAATTTATGTTGACAAATCATTGGTATTGTCGGAACTCAACAAGCTTGTGTTTAGTCAAATGAATTTTCTGTGCATGTCCCGCCCACGTCGTTTCGGAAAAAGTTTGATAGGCAACCTGATTTCCGCCTATTACTCGAAAGGATGCGACACCCGTGCGATTTTCAGCCAGATGAAAATCGGACAAATGCCCAATTATGACAAGTATCTGAACAAGTTCAACGTCATTAAGTTAGATTTGAATGAGTGGTACCAAAATGCAGTTTCTCGGGAAAATTTGTTAGAGGAAATAAATGAAACACTTAGGGAGGAGTTCGTTCGTCAATTTCCCCAAATATCATTTAAGGAGTCTGATAACATAGCAAAGTGTATCTTGAAGGTCTATGCCGAGAAGGATGAGAAATTTGTCATCATTATCGACGAATATGATGTGTTAATTCGCGAGCGGGTACCCAAATCCCTTTTTGAAAATTATTTAGCATTTTTAAACGGTCTGTTCAAGGGTACGACCATCCGTCCGGCCATCGCCTTGGCCTACATCACGGGCATCATCCCCATCGTGCGTGACAAGGTGCAGAGCAAGTTGAACGAGTTCACCGAATACACGATGCTTCGGCCTCGCCAGTTCGCCGGCATGATCGGCTTCACGGAGGAGGAGGTGAAGGAGTTGTGCGAGAAGTACGGCATCGACTACGACGAATGTCTCCGTTGGTACGACGGTTACAGGATGTCCGATACCATCAGCGTCTGCAATCCACTCTCCATCGTTACTGCCATCCTCGACCGGGAGTTCGACAGCTATTGGTCTGCCACGGGCTCTTTCGAGGTGCTTCGGGACTATATCCTGATGGATTTTGAGGGCATACGGCAGGATGTCATTAAGATGATATCGGGGGAGCGCGTCCCTGTCAACGTGCTGAAATTCCAAAACACGTTGGAGAGCGTCAATTCCAAAGATAATGTCTTCACCTACCTCATCCACTTGGGCTATCTGGCCTACAACCGGGCGGAAAAGAGTTGCTACATCCCCAACGAGGAGGTGCGTATCGAATGGATCAATTCCATCGAGGATTCGGCAGACTACAAGAAGGTCATGGAGGTGGTCAATGCCTCCAAGAAGTTGCTCGACGATACAATCAACGGCAACGAGGAAGCCGTGGCCAAATCACTCGATGCTGCCCACTCCGAAGTGACCAGCCCGTTGACCTACAACGACGAACACTGTTTCCAAAGCGCCATCTGTTTGGCCTATTTCTACGCCAATACGCGCTACACGCTGATCAAGGAGTTGCCGACGGGCAAGGGCTATGCCGACTTGGTTTTGATTCCCTTCTTGCCCAACATCCCTGCTTTAGTCGTCGAGTTGAAGCATAATAAGAGCCCAGAAAGCGCCCTTCAACAAATCAAGGATCGAAACTACTGCCAAGCCCTCGAAGGCTACTACGACAACCTCCTTTTCGTAGGCATCAACTACGATGAAAAGACAAAGGAACATTCTTGCAGGATAGAAAGGGTGGGGAAGGGGTGATGGCATCTCCTTGTTGTTTCAAAGAAAATGCAACTTGACAAGAAGGCAGCGCCATATGATTATATGCATGATATCTACTGCCATCATCCTGACCTTCTTGGCTCTAAAAAACGAGTATGAAAAATGAGGGGAAAAATTATATAGTAGTGTTTCTTCTTTCGTCCCTTGGTTTTGGAGTCTTTTCCGTTTTATTCATGCACTATTACGGTCCAAGACAAATATTATAATGCCAAGTGTGCTGGACACTGTAATTATTGGGGTGATTTTGTACAATTTCCCATTTAAAGGGAGAGGGTCTTTAAGTGATGAGGAATTGCCGTATTGTATTATTTTTACTTTTATAATCTGTTTGATTGGCTCTGGGGTGAGGCATTTTATTAAGAAGAAATTTCGTGATAGACTGAAACCAATGCCCATGGACAATCTCCAACAAGAATAGGGATGCCATGGAAGTATTATAGATTGTTGTTAAATCATTAAAAGCATATTAATGAAATCATTAAAAGCGATTCTCCTATTAATAAAAATGGCTTACGTCCTATTTTTTGTCGTGGCTTCATTGTATCTGTATATTCATCATCCTGTCGTGGATCGTGTAACTATAGGAGTTTTGAACGGAGTGGATGTGGTATTGGAGCCTGACGAGTACACGAATAAACCAACGGAATTTTTTGTGCTGGAGATGGAAAGTGCCTCTGGAGAAACAAAGTTTTTGAAGGGTTATAATAAATGGCCTATTGATACGTTGCTCCAATATAAAGGAGAACTTTTGAAAGTCTCGAGTATAAATCCATGGAAGTCGATGAAGAGAGTCGGGGAAGAAGCGAAACATCATGCTGGCGGCGTGGTAAGAATACAAGATCTAAGAGGGGTGGATTTGCCTGTCTCTTCACCTTTACGAGAAAAATGTATTGTTGAATATAATGTCCTTACCTATATTTTTTATGTTATAGCTTTCCTTTTGTTCGTTTATATAATTCGAGGATTTGTAATATGGTTAAAAGAAGAATGAGGACATGGGTAACGTTGCGTAGTCTCGGTGTTAACTTTGGTATTGTGACGTAAAAATGAGTGCATTTGATTGTGAATGAGCGATTTGATTGATTTGTGCAATTTCATTTTTAGTTGAACTTGAAAATCTGTATGGATTATAAAAACAAAATTATTTTGGCTTTGGCGTTTTCCTGGGTTGTTTTTAATTATCTGGGAATGACGATGAGACATGTTTTCCCGTCTGATATGTTTTCTTTTGATGATGAAAACACCGTGTTGTTATGTTTACATGTGTCTAGTTTGCTTTTTTGTGTATGCTATGTCGGAACGAAAAAGATAAAATTATTCTTATTTTTCTTGCTTCTGATTTTTATTTGTCCAAGGGTTGATTCTTGGTACGAGAATAAATTGATAAAAGAAGATCCGTGTATTGCATATGCGATATGCAATGTGGAATCTGACAGCAGAGGCAGATATAGTGTTACATATTATTATAATGACATAGAAGAGAGAACTCATATAGAAACAAGGCGATGCTCGAGAAAAAAATATTTATTGCTCAAGAAAAGATCTGGTTTTTATGGAGAAATTTTGATTACTTACTCAAAACATAGACCTGATTGTTCGAGGATTTGCGATTGGGAACCTTCCATCGATAGCCTTACGTATTATAAAAAGTTGGATACGTTAATTGTTGATCGTGTGGTGGAATGATGAGTTGTAGGTATAAAGGTGAAATTTTAGGAGAAAAAAATAAGAAGAGTAATTTTGAGTCATCCAGAAAAACGGAGACTATAATTTTAGTCGAACTTGAAATCTGTTTTCTCAGTTGAGAAGCACATAAGAACCTTATTTGTAAACGCTACGGTTGATACAAATCCTACTGGATGAATTGTTCAAAAAAATGTATATTTGCAAAATAACAGGAAAAGAATAGCAATATGATAAAGCCATATCCGATAGGAAGACAGGATTTCAAGGACATCATCGAGAGCGGTTTTGCCTACGTGGACAAGACTGAGCGTATGTATGAGATGGTGAGGAACAGAAAGTTCGTGTTTCTTTCCCGTCCTCGTCGTTTCGGTAAGTCCTTGCTTATCAATACGCTACAACAATATTTTGAGGGGAATAAGGATCTCTTCAAGGATTTGAAAATAAGCGAATTGGAGAAGGATTGGATCAAATATCCTGTCTTCAGGTTTGATATGAGCGGATGCAAAGATATGGATGTCAATGGTATGCATTCATATATTGGCAACACATTATGGTGGCATGAGAAAGAATACGGCATACAGAATGAGGAGAAGAGTAATGGCGTGCGCTTTCAAAATCTTATTCAGACAGCGGTTAAAAAGACAGGTCGCAAAGCTGTGATCTTGATAGACGAGTATGATTCTCCGCTCTTGGCACATCTTCATGATGGAAAATTGCCGGAGGTGAAGCCGATTCTTCAGGAACTCTATCAGCAGGTGAAGGTGAACGAACAGTACGAGCAGTTTGTCTTCATCACGGGTATCTCACGCTTCTCGCAAGTCTCCATCTTTTCGACGCTGAACAATCTGGTGAATATATCCATGGATCCACGTTTCGACGATATATGTGGAATTACATCGGAGGAATTGTTGGAGAATTTTAAAGATGGTATCGGTCAAATGGCGGAAAAGTATAATTGTACGTTTGACGAGATGTATTTGAAGTTGAAAAACAAATATGATGGCTATCACTTTTCCTATGACTCAAAAGACATCTTCAACCCACTGAGTGTCTTGTCTTCGTTGGATTTCAAGGAGTTGAAGAATTTCTGGTTTGAGACCGCCACGTCGTCCTACGTCATAGACCATCTGAAGAAACATAATGCCCAGATACTTGATTTTGAGAATGTGGAGCTTTTTGAATCGGATTTTTATGTTTCTCAGGAGGATAGCAGAAGTGTATATCCGTTACTTTATCAGGCTGGTTATTTGACAATTAAGAATTACGATAGAGAGTCGGAAGTTTATACCTTGTCATATCCCAACAATGAAGTACGCATCTCTATGTTGGAGGTGCTGATGCCGTCATGGGTGGGTTGCTCTTCAAAGGATGGAAAGCTGTACATGCAGAAATTTTACTTCGCTCTCAAAGCTGGCAGAATCGACGAGGCCTTTGAACTGCTGAAGGAGTTTTTCCTGCAGATTCCGAATGTGCTGAACAACAAGAACGAGAAACATTTCCAAACGGTCATCTATGTCTTGTTCCGCTGGCTGGGCTTCTACACGCAGTCGGAAGTGAACACGTCCAAAGGTCGCCTGGATTGCATCCTGTTTGCTCCGAAACAGATCTTCATCATCGAGTTCAAGGTGGATGAGAGTGCGGAGAAGGCGCTTGCCCAAATCAACGAGAAGGGATATGCGGATCCTTACCGTGCGGACGGTCGCCCAATTGTCAAGATCGGTGTCAACTTTTCAAGTGAGGAACGGACGATTGAGGGATGGAAGGTGGAATTGGAAAATTAGATTCTATCGGAACTGCCATTGGGGTGTCATGAAAGGTATGTCTCATTAATTCAATAGAATATGAAGCGAGTTTTGTCGGTTTTGTCCATTTCCCTAGTGGCCTACCTCGTTTATAGAATGCTTTTTTCATATGTCATTCTATCTTCTCCTTCCTTTCTTTTCTCTTATGGTTATTTGAACAGTAAAGAATTTTTCCCAAAATATGTTTTCTTCAATCCGTGCAAGAAAAGTGAGTTGTACTCTATCGTGGAACGGTGTGTCAACCAGACAAAAGCGGAAATTAATTCAGATACCTTCTTTTTGAATAATGTTTCGAATTTGAAGGCTATGGATTGTATAGAATACCAATCGAAGTACCAGTTCTATAAGTTCTTTATGTCTGACACATTGCCTTTCCTAATAGAGTCTTTCAAGTACGGTGGTGAATTGGAATCGGAGCGGCAGAATGGAGAAAATATGATGATTCTAATCGTAAAAAGGAGGGAAGAAAATGGTCAAGAATGGGAAGATGCTATGCTTAGGTACAACAGCGATACGAGTTATGAGTGGTTTTATTGATTAGTTTGAGGTTCGCCATCCATCTTAAGCAGACAGCTGCCCTCGTTTTTTTAGAATACTTCCTATCTTGTTTGTAGGAAAAGAAAAAATAGACTATCTTCGTATTTTGGATAAGGAGAAGGACTTGTGAGTTGTCTCTCTTTTGGGGATTTCCTTCTCTTGTAACTCCCTTCTATAAGAATCTTTATTTTTTTAGTATGAAAGATAACTTTTGCGTGATTTTGGCTGGTGGCGTTGGTAGCCGTTTTTGGCCTTATAGCTCGACTTCAGAACCCAAACAGTTTTTGGATTTCTTAGGTACGGGTCGTTCGTTGCTTCAAATGACGTACGACAGAGTTTGCAAAGTGGTGGATAAGGAAAATGTTTATATTTCGACCAATAAAAAATATAAGGATTTAGTCTTGGAACAGTTGCCTTCCGTCTCCGAACATAACATTTTGTTGGAACCGGCGGTGAGAAATACGGCACCTTGTATCGCATACGCTATGTATAAGATCAAGGCAATCAACGAGAATGCTAAAGTGTGGGTGACTCCTTCCGACCAATTGATTTTGAAGGAGAGTGAATATGTCGATACGCTCAATCGTGGCTTCCGCTTCATCTCGGAGAACGACTGCCTGCTGACGGTCGGCATTAAGCCCAACCGTCCGGAGACTGCTTACGGATACATCCAGATAGGCGAGACCGAAGTGGAGCAGAATCTCTTTAAGGTGAAGACGTTTACGGAAAAGCCGAATGCGGACCTCGCCCAGATCTTTTTGGAGAGTGGAGAGTTCTATTGGAATTCGAGTATGTTCCTTTGGAGCGTCAAATCCATCTCGGAGGCTTTCGAACTTTATATGTCCGAGTTGGCCCGTAAGTTCTCGGATGGCAAGGATTATTACAATACTCCGGAAGAACAACCGTTCATTGACAAGATATATCAATCTTGTACCAACAATTCCATCGACTATCAAATTTTGGAGAAGGCTCAAAACGTCTATGTCATCACTGCTGACTTCGGATGGTCGGATTTGGGTACGTGGAGTTCTGTCTATTCTTTGGCAGATGCGCAAAAAGATAAGAACAACAATCTGATGATGAATGGAAAAACGTTGCTTTACGAGAGCAAAAATAATATTATCGCCTTGCCGAAGGATAAGTTGGCTGTCGTTCAAGGTGTTGAGGATCTGGTGATTACGGAAAGCAACAACGTGCTTCTCATCTGTAGGAGGAACGAGGAAAACCGTATTCGTCAGTTCGTGAACGATACGAGAGTTCAAGTAGGTAAGGAGTATTTATAAAAAAGCATATAGATTTATGGACGCAAATAAGGAGGAAGACGTTAAAAAGACTGGGGATAACGAGTTTTTGGGCTTGGAAGAGAAAATTGTAGAGGTCTTGAAAACGGTCTATGATCCTGAAATTCCTGTCAATATATATGAATTGGGACTTATCTATAAGATTGATGTCTCCGATGATGGACATGTGGAGGTGGATATGACCATGACGGCACCCAATTGTCCCGCTGCTGATTACATCGTGGAGGATGTCCACATGAAGTTATGCGGAATAGAGGGAGTGAAGGATGCCAAAGTGAACATTGTCTTTGAGCCTGAGTGGACTAAGGAGATGATGAGCGAGGAGGCTATGTTGGAATTGGGGTTGCTTTAAAAAATCATTGAATGGAGCGTAACAAAGCCTATTTCACTTCTGATGCTCATTTGGGGCTGGATGTCCATGAGGAGCCGTTGGTCGTTGAACGGCGTCTGGTGCGTTGGCTGGATTCTATCAAAGAGGATGCAGCCTATCTTTTCCTCTTGGGTGATATGTTCGATTATTGGTTCGAATATCGCCATGTGGTTCCGAAAGGATTTACACGGTTTATCGGCAAATTGGGGGAATTGTCTGATTTGGGTGTCCAAATCTATCTGTTTGCCGGTAATCATGATATTTGGATGTTCGATTATTTCCCTAAGGAGATAGGGGCAAAGGTCATCGACGGGACTTTTGAGATGGATCTCTACGGCAAGCATTTCTTCATGGCTCATGGGGATGGGTTGGGAGATCCGAGCCGCTCGTTCCGTTTCATCCGAGCTTTCTTCCGAAACAAGTTGTGCCAACGTTTGTATAAGGGTATTCATCCTTGGTTTACGGTTCCTTTGGGTTTCGCTTGGTCGCGCCATAGCCGTAAATCGAAAATCGGCGACCCTTCAGAATCTTTCTTGGGCAGGGATCGTGAATATATGGTGCTTTTCTCGGAGGAGCATGCAAAGAAACAGAACAATGTCGATTTCTATGTTTACGGACATCGGCATATAATGCTTGATTTGGAAATCCAAGAAGGAAAGCGTGTGATCATATTGGGTGATTGGATAACCCATTTCTCCTATGCTTGTTTTGACGGGGAAAAGTTTGAATTGCGTTGTTTCGAGGAGCCTCGGAATGACCGTTGAATCCATTCTTTTTTGCTTTGAATAAATGTTTGAAAAAAAGGATATAGTATGAAATTAATAGGTGGTTTTGTCTTGTTGGCTCTGTTGGGGAGCCTCTCCTCTTGCAGTACGCCGACATCCAGGGGACGCTCGGCAGGAGAGGACTATTGTGAGTGTAACAGGAAGGAAGGTATCTTCAACGTGGGTAAATGTAAGAAGGATGTCTTGATGGAACATCGTGACGAACTCTTGAACGAGGAGTTCCAGACTGCGTTTTGGAATGCTGTGGCTGATTGTGACGAATGAGCCTTTTCAGAAAGGTGCCTCAGCATTTAATCGATAAATTCAATCTAATATCCAATCGAGAAATAAAAAAAGTGTTTTTTTTTGTTTTTCTGCTTTAAAATTATAATTTTGTTATAGAGTGCTGTCGGAAAAGAATGATGGCATATAATAGGGAAAACAAAATAAATTATAGAATACGAACTAATACTTATTTTTATGAAAACTGGAATTTTTACATATGTCTCGATTTTTGTTGCGGGATTGCTGATGACATCCTGCAGTAATTCAAAAATACCCGAGTTGACAAGTATGAAGTGTGAGTATGTGCCTGATGGCGATACTGCAATTTTGTATGGTAAGCACTTGAAATCTTCAGAGATTGTGTTCCCTGGTGATTTGCCTGTGACTCCCAACCGTGAGTCAAACGATAGTGTCTTGTATGTCGTTGTTCCGAAAGGTGCACAGCCTGGACGTTTGACAGTGAGAAGTAAGGCGGGAGAGTCAAAATCTCCATTCCATTTTAGGGATGACCGTAATATTATTATCAATTTTGACAATCGTATAGCGACGTGGGGTGGCTATGAACCATTTGATGAAAACGGAAATAAAATCCATGGCATTGTAGAGATTGCGGATAGCGTGACTCCATTGCCTTCCAATTTGCCTGACCCTTGCGACGGTAACTATGGTTTCTTGTATGGACATTATGACAATAGTTGGACGATGACCCATACGATGTTTATCCAATATGTTGCCAATACGGAGGAGGGTGGACGAGGAAACGAGTCTGTTGCCAGCCTTTTCAAGAACGAGAGCTTGAGCGACTTGGTCTTGAAGTTTGAGGTTTATATCCCGAAGGAGGTCTCTTATGTGGGTCCTCGTACGGAGCTTTTCTTCGGACCGTATGTTTCAGGAAACAAGCACGGTCGTGAAACCTCTGCAATCTGTTTCTGGAAACCTTATGAGGAGACGAATGGTAGGGGATATAATACCAATGATTCTTGGATAACGGTCTCTATTCCATTGACTGATTTCCATCATGGTATCGACAATGATACGATCGACTCTAAATATCCTTTGGATTTGAACAAGGCGACGAACTTCAGTTTCGTTCAGTTCGGTAAGGCTGATTCTACGTTGATCTACATGTGCGTAGATAACTTCAGAATCGTGCCTGCAAAGTGATGATTTGTAGGTCATGCGCATAAAAAAAGCGTTGAATCCATCGGATTCAACGCTTTTTTTGTTCGCCCAGCACGAACGTACTCTAACGGGTGTAAGTCCCCAAGCCGCCCTAACAGTGGGAAGGCTACAGCCGAAAGCAAGGGTGTCCATCGTGAGGTGGAATCTGAAGGAAGCCGTAGGCAAACATCTGACCCGACGT
>JAGCWQ010000015.1 GCA_017961765.1 Paludibacteraceae bacterium
CGATAAAGTGAATTTATAGAGGTCACCTAAAGAGGGAAAAGTGAATACTGAACAAGAATTCGACAAGGCAATCGAAGCTTGTCGCGACATATACACGAAGAAACTCCATGACTATGGAGCCGCATGGCGCATTATGAGACCCAGCTCCATCACGGACCAGATCTTCATTAAAGCCAATCGCATTCGCAGCATAGAAATCAAAAAAGAGACAAGAATAGACGAGGGCATCCGTCCCGAGCTCATCGGAATCGTCAACTACAGCATCATCGGCCTCATCCAACTCGACTACGGACACGCAGACGAGGCAGACATGGACACGGCGACAGCCACCAAGCTGTACGACCGATATATGCAAAAGGCTAAAGAATTGATGATTGCCAAGAACCACGACTACGACGAAGCGTGGCGCAGCATGCGAAGCAGTTCCTATACGGACCTCATCCTCATGAAGCTATACCGGACAAAGCAAATTGAGGACAATAACAACAAAACCCTCATTTCGGAAGGCATCGATGCCAACTACATGGACATGCTCAACTATGCCATGTTCGGAATCATAAAAATGGACGAAGCGGCCATTTCGGAAGAGAATAGTAACAAATAACTTTAAACAAAGAAATTTATGTTGGAGATTTTAAAAAACGAGAAATTCAGGAAAAACGTCGTTCTCATCTCACGAATCCTTTTAGGTTGCGTATTTATCTTCTCAGGATTCGCCAAAGCAGTTGACCCGCTCGGCGGCACCTACAAAATAGAAGACTACTTGACCTCCTTCGGATTGGATTTCTTTGTACCTATCGCCTTCATCGGTTCCATCGCACTATCCACACTCGAATTTTTATTGGGTATCTGCCTCATCGTAGGGGCTAACATAAAATCGACCTCCATCTTGACGCTCTTGTTCATGGCGGTCATGACTCCGCTGACTCTCTACATCGCCATCTTCAACCCCGTATCCGACTGTGGATGCTTCGGTGATGCCCTGAAGATAAGCAACTGGGCGACATTCTGGAAAAACATCATCTTCTCAACGCTGGCTCTCATCGTATTCTTCTGGAGAAAATATAGTCCAAGTCTCTTCTCTCAACGAACGGATTGGATTATCGCCATCTACTCTGGAATCTTCGCCATCGCCGTTTCGCTCTATTGCTACGTCCATTTGCCTATTCTCGACTTCCGTCCTTACAAGAACGGTACCGACATCATCCAAGCCATGGAGAGGCCAGAGGACGCCCCAATCGACATTTACGAAACGAAACTCATCTACGAGAAAGACGGCGTGCAGAAAGAGTTCACCATGGAAAACTATCCAAAGGGTGACAGCACATGGACTCATGTGGAGACGATCAGCGAATTGGTTGAGAAAGGCTACGAGCCTCCAATCCATGACTTGACCATGGACCATCCTGACGACGGAGACATCCTGGAAGAGGTGTTGAACGACCCAAGTTATACCTTCTGGCTCGTATCGCCACGCGTGGAGAAGGCCTATACCTACAACAGGAAAGCCATCAACGACGTTTACGAATATGCGAAGGAGCACGGATACGGATTCTACGGCATGACAGCAACTGGACTCGAAAGCCAGGAAATGAAAGAATACATCCGGGAGGCAAGCGCAGAATATCCGTTTGTCAACACCGACGAAATCACCCTCAAGACGATTGTTCGCTCCAATCCAGGATTGGTACTGATCAAAGGGGGTGTCGTTGTGAACAAATGGAGCGTCAAGGATATCCCGACGTTCGACAAGCCATTGGAAGAATCGGAGTTGGGCGCAGTCCAATCACCAGACAAGCAAAAGGCAATCTTGCTCTCCATCATTGCCTTCATCTTGCCGTTGGCTCTTCTGTTCCTTTTGGATAAGTTGCT
Source organism: Paludibacteraceae bacterium (assembly GCA_017961765.1). Taxonomy (GTDB): domain Bacteria; phylum Bacteroidota; class Bacteroidia; order Bacteroidales; family Paludibacteraceae; genus RGIG10190. Next base: position 1,873 of record JAGCWQ010000015.1, read on the forward strand.
AATCAAATTCCTTCAAAAGGAAGAGAACAAATAAGGCAGTCAAACAGAATATTCATTTAAATAACATATTATTCATCACTAAAATTCTTTAATACAATGAGGAAGAAAATCGTAGCAGGAAACTGGAAGATGAACACCACCCTGCAAGAAGGTATTGCTTTGGCAAGCGACTTGAAGAACGCATTGGCTGGCAAGAAGGTAAACTGTGACGTTGTTGTATGTACTCCATACATCTCAGTAGCTGCAGTTGCTGAGGCTGTTAAGGGTTCTATCATCGGTGTTGGTGCTGAGGATTGTTCAGCAAACGACAAGGGTGCTTTCACAGGTGAGGTTTCTGCAAGCATGGTTGCTTCTACAGGTGCTAAATATGTCATCTTGGGTCACTCAGAGCGTCGTCAATACCACGGTGAGGACAACGCACTTCTTATCAAGAAGTTGCAACAAGCTATCGCTAACGGTTTGACTCCTATCTTCTGCGTAGGTGAGGTTAAGGAGGAGCGTGAGTCTAACACGTTCAAGTCTGTCATCGAAGGTCAATTGGCTGCTATCTACACCCTTTCTGCACAAGATTTCGCTAAGTGCGTCATCGCATACGAGCCAGTTTGGGCTATCGGTACAGGTTTGACAGCTACTAGCGCACAAGCACAAGAGGTTCACGCATTCATCCGTGCATCTATCGCTGCAAAGTACGACAAGGCTACAGCAGAGAACACTTCTATCCTTTACGGTGGTTCTTGCAAGGGCAGCAACGCTCCTGAGTTGTTCGCTCAACCAGACATCGACGGTGGTTTGATCGGTGGTGCAGCATTGAAGGCTGACACATTCATGCCTATCGTAGAGGCATTCTAATTCAGTTTAGAATAGATGAATCGAGTAGGAAGAAAATGAAAGTTTTCTTCCTACTTTCATTTTCTGTCCTCTCACACCACCGTACGTGCCGTTCGGCATACGGCGGTTCTCTAATTGCGATGCAATTTGGCATAGATGCCGA
>JAGCWQ010000112.1 GCA_017961765.1 Paludibacteraceae bacterium
AGGGTGAGAAGGTGGGGTAAGAGCCCACCAGTTCTGATGGTGACATCGGAAGCTGTATGAGTCATGGGTTGTAAGATCATGTATACCGAATGTGGGGCGGCCCGTCCCTTTCGTCGGGGGGTAGATTGCTTGAGGCTTATGGTGACATAAGTCCTAGATTAATGACAAACATCCGTTTCGGCGGAGACAGAACTCGGCTTATACGCCTACTATTTTTTTGTTTTCATCGGTGGATTTTGAAGACTTCCTCCACTTCTAAAGTTCTTTCCCCTAATGAAAAAGATAATTGATTTCTTTTCGGCTAAGATACGCTACTTTTCTAAGGATATATGGCAGGCATATTATTATAACCAGCACAAGAAACAAAGCAAATTGATTCTTGTCTACAAAGCTGTGTTCCTGTCTATCCAATTGTTTTCCAAGGGGAGAATTAATACGAAGGCTTCTGCATTGACCTACTATTCGTTGTTTGCGTTGGTTCCTCTTCTCGCTTTTATTTTCGGTATCGCCCGAGGTTTCGGCTATGAGTCCGTCATCCTTAAGTTCATGCTTTCGAAGTTCAACTCGCAGGGTAATATCGCAGAGCGGATCTATGAGATGACAAAGTCGTATCTGGACCATGCGCAGGGAGGTCTCTTCGTGGGTATCGGTATTTGCGTACTCTTATATTCCGTCATTAAGGTTTGTTATCAGATAGAGCTCTCTTTCAATGAGATATGGAAGATTGAGAAGAACCGTACGCTGGTCCGTCGTTTTACGGATTACATCTCGTTGGTCTTTTTGATTCCAATCTTGATTACGCTGACGAGTTCCCTGTCGTTCTATTTTAAGTTCTATTTGGTGTCGATTACGGATTATGTCTATGTCGTCAGCCCGGCTTTTGATTTCATCCTCTCCGTATTTCCTTTCTTCATAACTTGGCTGGTCTTTACGCTGGTCTATATGATTATGCCGAACACGAAAGTGAAGTTTAAGCATGCGGCGGTGGCAGGAGTTGTGGCCAGTATCGGTTTCCAAGGTTTTCGATATCTCTATTTTTGGGGACAATCATTTGCGACGAACTACAACGCTGTTTATGGTAGTTTCGCGGTCTTGCCGTTGCTCTTGTTGTTCATCCAAATCACTTGGTTTATCGTCTTGTTCGGGGCGCAGATCTCCTATGTGAGCCAAAATGTCCGTACTTTCGATTTCAAGAACGATGTGCAGGATATTAGTTTCCACTATTATGAGTTTATAGTGCTTGTGATTGCGAAAATTGTGATCCGTCGCTTCGAAGAAGGGAAGGACCCCTATTCGGCAGAGCAGTTGTCGGACGAGTATTGTATGCCTTTGCCTTTGGTGACGTTCATCATGAAGAAGATGTGCGATGCCAATGTTTTCACGGAGACGTACAATACGAAGGATGTGGGAACACCTTGCTTCCAACCGGCTTTCGATGTCAATAAGATGTCGGTTTCGAAGGTTTTCGAGATGCTGAACAAGACGGGAGTCAACTCCTTTGGGGTGGAGACGAACGAGAGTTTCCGACCTATTTGGGAGTACGTTAATTCTATGCGTCTCGATTTTGAGCAACAGCACGGTAGTGTTTTGATAAAAGATATCCAGATCGGAAAACCAGACGATGCAATATGAAAATGCAGATTAAAAATAGATTGAGTAAATTATTAATTTTACCATTGATATTAATGATGAGTTCGTGTATGAATGCAAAAAAAGATGAATGTGTAAATGTCTTTTTGACAAAATATGACACTCCTCATGGGACGATTCCCTTTGATAAGATAAAGTTGGCCGATTATCTCCCTGCCATGCGGGAGGGTATGCGCTTGCAGAATGAGGAGATTCAGGCTATCGTGGCGAATAGTTCTGACCCGACTTTCGAAAATACGATTGAGGCATTCGAACGTTCCGGTGAAATCTTGTCCAAGGCACAATACGCCTTCTATAATCTGTTGGAAGCTGAGACTTGCGACGAGATGGACAGCATAGCCAATGAAATTTCTCCGGAGGAGACGGAACATGCCAACAACATCTATTTGAACGAACAACTCTTTGCCCGTGTTTCGGCTGTGTACTCGAAGAAGGAGTCCTTGAATCTGACTGTGGAACAGCAGATGTTGCTCCAAAATGTCTATGATGCCTTTGTCAAGCGGGGTGCAACCCTTACGGCTGAGAAGAAGGAGCAATATCGTGAACTCTCCAAGGAGTTGAACCTTTTGAGTCTCCAATTCCAGCAAAATGTCTTGAAAGCTACGAATGCCTACAAGAAAGTGGTAACGGATGAGGCTCTTTTGGCGGGTTTGCCTGCCAGCGTCAAGGAGGCGGCCGCCCAGTTGGCGAAGGAGAAAGGCGAGGAGGGCTGGTTGTTCAACCTTTCCTACCCAAGTTATGCCCCTTTTATGAAATATGCCGATAATCGGGAACTCCGCAAGGAACTCTATATCGCCTACAATACGAAGGCTGTGGATGGTGAGTTGGACAACCGTCCTGTGGTCAAAAAATTGGTCAATTGTCGTCTGAAGATAGCACAATTGCTTGGATATGAGGATTATGCCTCCTACGTCCTCCAGAAACGTATGGCGGAGAACAAGGAGAATGTTTATGATCTTCTTGAAAAATTGCTGGAGGCCTATAAGCCAACTGCAATCAAGGAGGTTGCAGAGGTTCAGCATTATGCCAAGGAGCATGGTGCGAATTTTGAATTGATGCCTTGGGACTGGTCCTACTATTCGGAAAAGTTGCGTGAGGAGAAATATAGTATTAATGACGAGCAGTTGAAGCCTTATTTCGAGTTGGAACAGGTGAAGAAGGGTGTCTTCGGCTTGGCTACGAAGTTATACGGACTTCGATTCGAGAAGAATACGGCCATCCCGGTTTATCATCCTGAGGTGGAGGCTTTCGATGTCTATGACGAAGATGGTTCGTTCTTGGCTGTCCTCTATACGGATTTCCATCCAAGGGACGGTAAGCGTAGCGGTGCATGGATGACCGAGTTTAAATGCCAAAGCAAGGATCCGGATGGAACG
>JAGCWQ010000113.1 GCA_017961765.1 Paludibacteraceae bacterium
CAGAGGAGTCGCATACATATACAACTGAACACCGAAACCAATCAAGAACTTCAAGTCACGATACTTGGTCGTCATGGACGAAATAATCAACCCCCAAGACATGGCCAGGAGTCCTGTCATGAGAACCAATACGGGGGTCATCAGAAAGCAGATGTTAAACGACCAAGTGAACTTACCTATATAGACCATGTAAGCATAAATCAACAGAAACATGGCATACTGAATCAAGAATCGAATCAAGTTGCTCGTAATGGCACTGATAGGTACGACCAATCGGGGAAAATAAACTTTTCCGAACACACCGGCATTGGTTCCGAACACGTCATTACAAGCACCGAAGCATTGGGAGAAATACCCCCACAAAGTGACACCGGCCATATAGAACACCGGCTGCGGAATTTCGTCTGTAGGAATACCCGCCAAACCACCAAACACGAACATGTACATGATGGTCGAGAATAGCGGTTGTATCAAAAACCACAACGGACCCAAAATTGTCTGTTTATATTGCGTTACAATGTCTCGCTTGATGTACATATGGTACAAATCGCGATAACGCCACAATCCCTTAATGTCAACGTCCAACCAATTCTTCTTAGGTTGTATATGTGATATTATTTCGCTCATACTTACTTTTAGAGGAGAGAGTAAAGAGTTATGTTAATACCTCCTCTCGATAATGATTTACAATTAAGATTTACCGTTTCAATATTATCACGATTTCATGTCCTCCCCATCTCCATAATAGCCATAGGAGTATCCATAGCCATAACCGTAACCATAACCATAACCGTAACCATAGCCATAACGGTTGTAGCCATAACGGGAAGAGGTGGCCTCCGAGCCATTCAGGATGACACACAGGTTGTTGAACGTCCCATCCTTGTAGTATTGGTCAATGACTGGCAAGTGACTACGTTCCATGACACCTACACGCACAATGAAGAGAGTAATCTCGGCCAATGGTTTGATGATGGTGGCATCGGCCACAATCTCGGCGGGCGGACAATCCAGGAAGATGTAGTCGAACTCCTTCTTGGCCTCTTCCAACAATTTCTTGAGACGTGCATCCTGCAACAACTCAGCAGGATTTGGAGCCGTACGTCCAGCTGGCAACATGAACATATTGTCATACTCCTTGAGTGGCACAATTGCCTGATGCCAGTCGGAAATCTGTCCACTCAAATAAGAAGAAACGCCCTCCTTCGGACGACCCACATGCTTGGAAATAGATCGCTTGCGCAAGTCCAAATCAAGCACCAAGACCCTCTTGCCCGATATGGCAAAAGAGGCGGCTAAGTTTGCCATAATGAAGGTCTTACCGGAGCCAGCGTTGATAGATGTAACCATGATGACCTGCTTCTGCTCATCCTCTCCCTGTCCTACGACAAAGGCTAGATTAGAACGCAAGATTCGGAAAGCTTCATTGATCAGGTTCTTGCTGTCCGCCTTCACCTCCATCACCGTGTGGGGTGTCACCAGTCGCTCTTTCTTGCTTCTTTCCACTTGAGGCAACTCACCAACAAAAGGCACACTAAGTTTCTCAATATCCCTACGACCACGCACTTTTGTATTCAACATGTACATAATCAAGATGATAGCCAA
>JAGCWQ010000016.1 GCA_017961765.1 Paludibacteraceae bacterium
AAGGTGCGAGCTTAGACACCGAGGATTTGTATGTGGTCCTTTATCCATACATGCTTAAATTATTGAAGGGTGTGCCTTATGTAGAAGAGGAGAAGGGGGAAGAGAAATACATTCTCCTGTTCCATTCATACGAGGATGCGAAAAAATACATGATCACAAACGACTTCAAGGATTACAATGGTTGTTATCTGATTGGTCGCTTCGACCCTTCCGATAAGTATGCCAACCTGCGCAACACCTTCAAAAGTTTCTCCAAAATGGGCGTAACCCATTATATGATTGACGAGAAAGGATTAGGTAGCATAGCAGATTATCTCGAAAAATGCGGTGAGGAGGAAAGTTCAAACTTCTCCACTTACGACCAATTTGCAGAAGATGGATCTGGCACGGCCGATTTTGTTGACAAGTTGGGGCTTGAGGGGCTAAAGCAGATGATGCAGGCGGCTCCTGCCGGCCTTCCGATTATAGACTTCACCTATCCGTTTGAGATTTCCCAAGAGCGAGAGGTGGAGTTGTTCAATCAATTCCGCAAGATAAAATCGTTCGATGAGTTGTATGACAAAATTTCCGGGAATAAATACTACGAAAATTGTCATGTGATGGCCTCTCTGGAACTAAAATTGATGATGGGAGTGCTACCGGAAGAGATGGCCTCGTTGCTACCCGTCTATAGTGCGGCCGTTTGGCAGTCCATTGTCACGGACCAAGCCCGTCTGTTCCTATTAAAGAATAAGATGGAGGATGGATACATGACCAAAGAGTTGCCCAATAGCGACAAAAAGTTGATTTATGTGGCATTCACCGACATCCATAGTCACCAATTCCCATGGATAGAGTTTCAAGAGATAGAGATGGTCGATTTGTCAACCATCTTGGAAGAGGATAGTAGCCTTGTGGGTGTCACATTCTGTGATATGGCAGGCATGGAAGCCAATCTCAATAAACCTGGATGGTTGTCGGAATAGTAATATTCGACAAAAGAATCACCGAACTTTTTATGCAATTCTAACAGATTGGTTTTAAATAATTTTTGAGTTTAGGAGGCGTTTTCGAAAGCGTCTCCTAAATTGTCTATACTGGCTTCCAGCCCAAGGCGTGCATACCTACTTGATACAAAAAATCTATCTACTTCATTTCCATTCTATTACATAGACATCCGTTGTTTTCCACTTATTTAATAGCGGTTTAAACCGAAGATTTTAGTAGGAATTTGGCGATTACATCCGAAGAATTTGGCATAAATTTAGCGGTTGCAACCGAAGAATTTAATATGAATTTGGCGATTATAACCGAAGATTTTAGTATAAAATTGGCGGTTACAACCGAAGAATTTAGTATAAATTTGGCGGTTTAAACCGAAAAATTTGGTATAAAATTGGTGGTTTAAACCGAAAAATTTGGTATAAAATTGGCGGCTATGTATATTTTCCTTATTTTTGCACAAAAACCAATAATATGATAAACAGAGCTATAGAGGATGCCTTAAAGTCCGATTTTGGAAGAAAAAAGGTAATTGTAATATTGGGGCCTAGACAAGTCGGAAAAACCACGCTACTTGAGGAGGTCAGGAAGTCAGGCAAGAAATGTCTGATGCTGAATTGTGACGATATGGATGATGCCATGAGGATTGAGGAAAAATCGTCCACTGAGTTGAAAGCGTTAATTGGCAACTACGACATAGTCTGTATTGACGAGGCTCAACGGGTGAGAAACATCGGAATGACCTTAAAAAAGATAGGAGACCTGAAACTGAACACCCAAGTAATAGTAACAAGTTCTTCTTCATTGGACATTGCCAACGATATAAATGAGCCAGCTACTGGTCGATTGTTGGAGTATCAGTTCTTTCCGTTTTCAATGAGTGAGTTGGCGGCAGACACTTCAACACGCGAGCAACAGCGTCTGTTAGGAGAGAGACTGGTATATGGACTATATCCAGAGGTGGTCACTTTCCCGTCTGATGCTAAACGCACCTTAACAACCTTGGTCAATAATTATCTATATAAGGATATACTCTCCTACAAGGGAATCAAAAAGCCGGAACTCTTACAGAAACTAGTTCGCGCGTTGGCCTTGCAACTTGGGTCGGAGGTCTCCTATAACGAGTTGGGCAACTTACTCGGAGTAGATAAGGAGACGGTAGAAAACTACATAGGGTTATTGGAGAAATGCTTCATTGTCTTCCGATTGGAGTCTTTCACCCGCAATTTACGTAACGAGATAAAAAAAGGAAAAAAGGTATATTTCTACGACAACGGCATACGCAACGCTGTGATTTCCAACTTTGCTCCTTTGGAAATGAGAAATGACGTAGGGGCTTTGTGGGAGAATATGATGGTGTGCGAGCGAATCAAACGCAATGCTTACCAAAGAAGTTACGCTCAACTCTATTTTTGGCGTACGCACGACCAGAAAGAGGTTGATCTTGTCGAGTTGGAGGATGGTGGCATACGAACCTATGAATTCAAATGGAATATGAGGAAGAAGGCCTCATTGCCCAACGCCTTCGCTACAGCCTACCCAGAGGCCACTTTTACCGTCATAACACCCGATAATTTTTGGGATTTTGTATGAATAAATTTTATGACGACTCAATCTGTATAGGCATTATGATAAAAAGATAAGGAAGGGGGAAGGGGATAGCCTTGCCTCTTTCCTTAATATTCCGAAACAAGGAAATCCCTTTGAGATAAGCGTCTCAAAAGCCATTTGATTTTGCATGAAAAATCCATTTATGCTGTTTTTAAATGACGGAACGGTGCATTTTCGCTCAAAAAATTGTGAGTGTGGGCGGTTTTTCTTATCTTTGCATAAGATTGTATATAGATTTTTCTAATAAATGGAAGCAACGAAAATATTGTACATTGCGCAGGAAATCGTTCCATATTTGCCAGAAAGCGAGGTAGCGAACATTTGTAGGTATATGCCTCAGGCAATCCAAGAAAAAGGAAGGGAGATACGGACGTTCATGCCTAAGTTCGGTTGCGTGAATGAGCGCAGGAACCAATTGCACGAGGTGATACGTCTTTCCGGCATGAATCTAATCATTGATGACACCGACCACCCGTTGATTATCAAGGTGGCTTCGATCCAAGCTGCAAGAATGCAGGTCTATTTCATTGATAATGATGATTTTTTCCAGCGCAGAAACACTGTTTCTGATGAGAATGGTGAGTTTGAGGACAACGAGGATCGCTCGATTTTCTTTGTCAGGGGTGTATTGGAAACGGTGAAGAAATTGCGTTGGACTCCCGACATCGTCCACTGCAACGGTTGGATGTCGGCGTTGGCTCCATTATACATAAAAAAAGCATTTAATACAGATCCTTTTTTCAAAAACTCGAAATTAGTTTATTCTCTATACAATGACGCATTCCAAAAACCTTTCTCCGACAGATTCGGCGAAAAACTGAAAATTGAAGGGGTGGAGGATGGCGACGTCACCTCTATCCTTGGAAAGAGCGTCTCTTTTGCCGATTTGTCTAAGTTCGCCATCGAATACTCCGACGGAGTAGTCCAAGCGAGCGAGCAAGTCGATGCAAGCGTCCTCGAATATATCGAGAAGGAGGGAAAACTCTTCTTGCCTTACCAACCAGGCGACACCTCATACGACGCACTTAACTCCTTTTACGACAAAGTATTGGAGAAATAATTTTCTGGAAAAGCAAAACAATTCGTAGATGAAGTTTAATCCGATATATTTATCGCTTGCCGCATTGCTGGCCTTGGAAGGTTGCAAAGACGATGGGCAAGTGGGTTCTGTCATTCAGCCCGAGGAGGATTTGTTGCACGCCTATTCGGCCATGACCAATCTGACATCCTCCTCCTTCATGGTCGATTCGACTTTGAGCAAGGCGGATGGCTTTTATTTGGGTGAATACACGGATCCTGTCTTCGGAACGACGAAGGTGGAATTCCTCTCTCAAATAGACTCCCGTGTCGATGGTTTGGTATTCCCGAATACTTCCGTGGTGACAGCCAAGTCAACAACTGCCGGCATCTTGGACAGCTTGTTGCAAAGCGTTGATTCCAAATATGGTAAGATCCTTAGCATAGAGTCGCCAACCAATGTGGTGATTGATTCCGCCTTCTTCGAAATGAACTACGGCGACACGTTTTTCGGCGATTCCACCACGTTGCAAGCGGTGAAAGTCTATGCGCTTAGTTCCGATTTGAACAAATCCAAACTCTACTACACGGACACGAAAGTTTCCGACTACTGCGACAAGGATACATTGTTGGGAGAAATATCCTACCAAATCCAAAAGTCGAGACGGATTCGGGTGCCACTCTCTGAGGCCTACGTGAAACGGTTGGTCGGCGTTTATGGCAGCAATTCGAAGATAAAAACACAAGCTCAATTCGACATGTTGTTCAAGGGTGTCTATGTGTCCCACTCTTTCAATGGAGGCGGCATCATCGGCATCACTTCAGCAGGTTTCCACCTTTTCTATACGTACGACGCCATGGTCAAGACGACCTACGACGGTCGCGACACGATTGTCAATACGGCCAAAATCAAGAACTCGAAAGGGGAGAAGATGTCCGTTTTGGCAACAGACCTCTTCTTGTCGGCCAACAAGTCCGTCGCTCGTATCAACATAGTGGAACACAACGATTTGGAAGAACATTTCTCCGCATTAGACGAGGATTTCTCCTACATCTTTGCACCAGCAGGCATCTACACGACGGTCAATGTCTCTCTGAAGGATGTAAAGGATTCCATCAAAAAGAATGCGGCAGATTTGGATAAAATCATGTTCAACAGTGCCCGTCTGAAGGTTTGGGCCAAGGATTTGGATTGGAAGACCGATTTGTCAAAGCGTCCATACAACTTCCTTTTGTTGATGAAACGTGATTCGGTAGTTTCATTCTTTGCAAAGAACAAGACTCCGGATGGCGAGACGGCATTCATCGCAGCCTACGACACGGCCTCATGCGCCTACTCGTTTGACGTGACAAAGGCCATGCAAAAAGAAATTAGAGGCTTCTCCTCCATCGACGGAGAATTGGTCATTGTACCTGTCAATCGTGCGGTGGGAGACATGACCTACAATTCCTACGTATATACGTATAGCCAAGTCTTTTCGACATCGGCGGCTCGTTTCCACAATGCGAAATCCGAGGAGAAGGAGAAACGACCACGCATCGACTTCGTCTATACGAGAAGAGAGTGAAACGCAATGTTTTAAGCATGAAATAGGGAGACTGGAGTGCGTTTGCGCCCCAGTCTTTTTTTCCTTAATAACACATAGCCTGATTTATTATGGTAGAGAGTTTTGCAATAATTTATGTCCTAGGAGGAGTCATCGCACTATTGGTGCTGGTGATGAGTCTGTTTTTTATAAAAAAATCGATGAAAAGGGCAAAAGAGATCGGAATGGATAGTACTGTCATCAAGGAGACTATCCGAAACAGCGCCATCTTCTCCATCGTTCCCAGCATTCCGATTGTGGTAGGGGTGGGCATCCTGATGCAATATTTGGGCTTGGCTATTTCCTGGATCCGTTTGGAGGTGATTGGAGCGTTGCAATACGAGATTATAGCCATGAATCAAATCTTCACCCCCGGAGAGGCAGCAACGGCTTCGGCCATTGCCACAGCATTGGTCATCATGACTGTCAGCATCCTGTCCGGTCCCTTGTTCAACGCTTTGTTTTACCGTCGCTACCAAGGCCGTTTGGCATCACTACAAGCAAAAAACGCCCATTTGATGGAGATTATGACGGGTGCGTTGCTGGGCGGACTCTTCTCGGGCATCCTCTCCTCCTTGCTGGCGACAGGCCTCTTTACCATCGGTGAACCTACGGTGGCTAAAGATACGGGAGTGGCCACCTATGGGGAAATCACGTTGGCGACATTCCTCTCCAGTTGCCTGATCATGGCACTGTGTGGAATTTTGATAAAGAAATTGAATTGGAAGTGGCTAGAGAGCTACGCCTTGCCGTTGACAATCATCGGGGCATTGTGCGTCTCCTATGTGACTGTTTCTTCGATTAAATAGGGATTTTTATGGAAAAGAAAGAATTAGATAGAGAAAAATACAACGCATCGGCACATACGGCCGGCCGTCGTTTCACCTGGTTGGCGATTGCCCTGATCACTATGGTTCCCGTATGCTATTGTTTCGCCTCGGAGACAACTCCCGTGTGGGAGAAAATACCCGAATGCTTGATGTTTATGATTGGCTACTTGGCCATCGGATTGATTGAGGCGTTGAGCTACGCCCCGTTGCTGGGCATCGGAGGACAGTACCTGACGTTCATCACGGGTAACATCTCCAACTTGAAGTTGCCTTGCGCCCTCAATTCCCAATCCATCGCCCAAGTTAAGGAGGGTTCGGAAGAGAAGGAGATCGTGACGACGATTTCCATTGCGGTCTGTTCCATCGTCACGACGATCGTTATCGTATTGGGTATGATACCGTTGGCCATCTTTCAATCCGCCATCGTGGATGCCTTGTTGCCCATCTCTCCGTATGTGGTTCCTGCCATCTTCGGAGGACTGACCTGCGTTTTGATGGCACGCTACCTGAAGGTGGCTATCATCCCATTTGTGCTATGCCTTGTGATCTGTCTCATTGGACATCTTTGCGGTTTCGGTCCCTCTCTAAACCAAGGAACCATGATCTTGGTGGGTATGTTTGTCAGTGTCATCGCTACGACGATTCTGTACAAAAAGAAAGTGCTATGAAACGGTCAATGGTGACCCAAGGCTCCTAGACAAACCTTCGTTCTTAGGATCATTTACAATTCCAAAAACAAGAACGCCTTTTGAAGCGAAACCATCCTTCAAGACAATTCTAAAATCCGATTCAAAAAATCTAATTGATTATAAGACAGAGAGGGGAGAAGAGAACTCTTCCCCCTCTATTCCATAGGTGGGGCTTTAACTAACTTTCGCATTTCACGATATTAGTGAAAGAGATAAGTCTCCGAGCTTTCACACTCGAAGACGGGGTTTATTAATGCTATGTATATTGTTATCAATGATAAAAAAAGGAAAACCAGCAGTCACTCCTATGTAAAACTGCCTCAAGCCATTCCGAATCAAAAAAAACGACCCCTCACGAACATCGTCCATGAGACATCCAGAATCGTCGCAAAAAAGGAAGGGATGCGACTCTCCCCATCTTTTCGTATCCATGCTTATGGTCCACATCTATAGGGGTTGTTTCTTTAGATGGATGCATTCCGATATGGATAGTTTTTTGAATTTTCCCCATAAATACCTCCTGCGCCCCAAACCGCAAAAGGAAGAATACAACCACCAATTACATTTATGCAATGGTTTTCTAAAGTTTTCTTCTGCTTCCAACAATCCAAACAATCGCAGACAATAAAATGTCTTTGTAGTTTAGTGTTTCAAAATCCCCGAAGGGTTAAATATTAGATGTAAGTTTTATGCTACAAATATAGGCTCTTGCCCGAATGAAAAGTAGTAGATATTCAGCATAGGATAAAACAAATTCGTCAAACGGCCCCAAATCGCCATATTTTCGATGAAATGGGAGTAAAATAGCGCCTTTTCTATTCTTTTTTAGCCTTTCCATCAAAGAAGATTTTATACGATGTGTCAGAGGAATGATAGACTTCCCCTGTTTCGGAATTATAAATCTTGATTAACTTTGTATCGGTAGAAACAAAACGGAATATTCATGAATCACGAGCAAGAGAGAAATAGGAGAGTGGATGTCGTCATCCCTACATTTCGGCCAGACGATAAGTTTTACCGTCTGCTGGAAGGCTTGCGAGGCCAACGCTTCCCCATCTCCCATGTCTGGATTGTGAATACGGTCGTCAAAAATTCCACCGACACGTTGGAGCCGTTGGCCGATTATGGGGATTGGGTATCGGTAACGGAAATTCCGTCCGATTCGTTCGACCATGGCAAGGCAAGAAATCAGGGAGCCTCGTTCTCCTCAGCCGACTATCTGCTCTTCATGACGCAGGATGCCGTACCAACCGACGACCGTTTAGTTGATTCCCTTTTATCCCCTTTTGACGACGAAAACGTAGCGGTAGCCTATGCCCGCCAGTTGCCAGCCCTGGATGCCGATTGCTTAGAACGCTTAGCAAGGGCCTTCAATTATCCAAAGAACTCTTGCAAGAAAGGTCAAAAAGATAGGGAACAATTGGGCATCAAGACCTTTTTCTGCTCCAATGTCTGTGCACTCTATTCAAGGAAAATCTTCGACGAGTTGAATCGATTTCCGGAAAATATGATCTTTAACGAAGATATGCTCTTCGCCTCCAAAGCAATAAAAAACGGCTATTTCGTAGCCTATCAATCGGAAGCGAAAGTCGTCCACTCGCACAACTATGGGCTACGGAAGTTGTTGGGACGCTATTTTGACTTGGGAGTCTCACAGAAACAAAACGCAGAGGTGTTTGGCTCACTTCCCTCAACCAAGGAGGGATATCGTTTCGTAAAATATGTCTTCCACCATTTGAAACAGCAGGGGGCTTGGCTTGATATGCTACGATTTGCCATGCAATCGGCAGTCAAATATCTCGGTTTCGCCTTAGGGAAAAGATACGAGGCCCTACCAAAATCAGTATGCCGGGCTATCAGTTCGTTTCCTGGGTATTGGAGAAAATGATGCACATTCAAATTTCCAAAGGCTTTTATATTATCCTCAGTTTGCACAACACAATATTTTTCTATAACTTGCAGAGGTTAATTCGGTAAAACTTTATTGGCTAATTTGTCATATTCTTTGCTTTCTACACTAGGAGAGTTATATAAAACAGAGAGTTTATGGGTTTCTTGGAGTTTACTTTCGGGATCTAACAAAAGAATTTCAAATTAGATAGGATTTGTTGCTAAGGGCAGGATGCTTTTTAAGATGCTTTTTTGAGACTTAATTAATGCGTAGTTATATTTATAATATAGGGGAAAAACAATGTATAAATTTTTTCGTAAAAGGATTTGGGTGTTTTTACTAACGCTCGTTGCGGGTCAACTGCAAGCAGGGATCCACATAACAGAAATAATGCAAAGTAATTTTGGTGGGGTCATTGATTACTACAATGAATTTCCAGATTCCTGGGTTGAACTATATAATTCAGGAGATGAGGATATCGACTTAGAAGGGTATTCCATAGGAGAGACGAATGATATTGACTCAGCCTATACCATTCCGAACTCATACTTTATTTATACACAGGATTATGCACTCATTTTCTGCGACAAGGAGAATAAAGCACAGCACACCGATTTCAGACTGAATTCGGACAAACCTGGAGCCCTCTACTTATGGGATAATCAAGGCGTCTTGATAGATTCCATCCACTATCCAGAAATGATTTCTCCCGAGGTATCATGGGGACGTCTGCCTGACAATCCAGACAGTCTGTCGCATTTTAGAATAGCGACACCGGAGAAGCCGAACAACAATACCCATACGGAACGAATCCTTAAAAAAGTCGATTTCTCAAGCAAAAGTGGCGTCAAGAAAAGACCGTTTTACCTAAAATTGAGTCTGAAGGGAGACCATCCAAAGGATGCCGTCATCCGATATACAACAGATGGTACGGAGCCGACAAGCACAAGTACGCTTTACCTAGACTCCATTTACATAGACCGAAACACGGTAATTAGAGCCAAACCATTCAGTGACAGTGCCATCAGTAAAATCAGCAAAACCCAAACTTATCTCTTTTACAAAGACGACAAGATGCCGATCATCAGTATCGCTTGCGACGAATCTTATTTGTATGGCGATGATTTGGGAATTTTCTCCTATTCCGAAAAATACGCCCTTTCTCATCAGGACAATCTTCCGATCAGAAGTTGGATGGGGTACCATAACTATCTATACAATTGGCGTCGCCCCATTAATATTGAGTATATTTCCAGCGATTCATTGGAACCCAATTTCAATCAGTTGTCAGAAACTCGAGTATGTGGAAATATCTCTCGTGAATACGAAATCAAATCAATGGTCGTTTATGCCAATAAACGTTTTGGAGACAAACACTTCAATGGCGTCTTTTGGAAGAATCTGAAGCCGAACGCCAACAAACAGAAGAGCATGACCATCCGCACCTCAGACAACAGCGGATTGTATTCAATAAACGACCAACTTTCACAAACCGCAATTGGCCGATTTGCCCAATATTATGACCTTGATTTTCAAGCACAACGGAATGTACAACTCTTTATTAACGGAGAATTTCAAAAAATCATGCACCTGCAGGAACGTGACGGAGATGATTTTGTTTGGGCTAATCATAATAAAACCACAGACATAGAGATTTTGGAGACGGCTGATGGTCTGGGTACAACTTGGTATGACGAAGAGAAGTTTCCCAACTACACGCATTTCTGGGAGACATTCCAGTCAAAGCGAACGACATACCAGCAAATGGCAGAATTGTTGGATATAAATGCCTTTATGAATTTTGTTTCCACATTGGCTTATTTTGCCAACGTCGATTTCCCTTACAACAATGCGGCTGCATGGTATGACAAGCAGGGGACAAAGAAATGGCGTTGGATTATGAAAGACATGGACGCGACCATTCATGAGTACGATTATAGCTATTACAACTTCTTGTTACGGGTAAAGCCGTTTGAGGACTATAGTTGGGCCAATACGCCAGAAGCTTGCGCCGTCTATATCAAAATGTTCTCTTTGGAAAAATTCAAACAACCCTATATCGACAGAACCTGTGTCTTAGCAGGTACCGCATTCTCAAAAAATACGCTGATTTATACGTTGGATAGTATTGTTGGAGACATGTCGCTAGCACTGACAACCAATGAATTAGAAGAATATGAGAAAGAATTGGAATCGGTTTATGAGTGGTGCAACCTCAGGAACTGGTACTATTATAAAGACTTGGGGAATTTTTTCAGCTTAGGTGATACGGCACGACTGACTATCCAATCGAGTCAAAACGATTCTTTGATCTTCTTCAACAACAATCCGTTGGTTGGAAACAAATTTGATGGATACTTCTTTGAAAACAGAGACCTATATCTGACGCATGACAACAAGATGGATATTTATGGACTGGATATTCCCGATACGGAAAGAATCAGCTATTTAGATTTGGGTGAAATGGTGGAGACAAAAGATTCAACAGCAACCCGCTGGACTATTGCGTACGAATTGGAGAATCAACACATTGTCAAACATTACACCAACCAGCGCCTTCAATACAAGATCCCTGTGGGTGCTAAGAACGTCTATATTACAGATGGTTATGCCAGCAGTGGCGGTATCCTCTCATCCGAACCCGACATCACAAGCCGAAATCCAGATGATCTCAGCTATATGGTGTATAACTTAGGGGGTGTATTCCTTGGAAAATTCACTTATATGGAATTATGCAACTTCAAGCCAAAGGATGACATCAACGTAGTGGTCGTCTTAGATGCCAAAGGACAAAAACTATACTCCTTCAAATTGCTGAAAGAGAAGTAATCCATAGGAAAATAAAGAAGACAAAGCCCTCGGAACTCACAATATGAATTTCGGGGGCTCTGCGTTACGATCCACCTCCGACCCAAAGCTCATATAATGTTCGATAAATGGGGATGCCCACAAATTCATTTTTCCCTTTATCTGTTGCCGTTTAAGAAAAAGTACGTATATTCGCATTACTAATTGAAGCAATTCACAATAAGGATTATTCCGTTGTGAAAACATTAGGTTGCCTCGTCCTTAACGGGGCTTTTTTGTGTTAAGGCATTGAGTTCATGCGGTATTTTCTGCGGATGGTTACAAAACACTTGGCAAAATGACAAAAAAGTTAATTACGATCATAGGCCCTACGGCAAGCGGTAAGACGGCTTTGGCAGCCCATCTGGCATATAGGTTGGACGGTGAAATCATCAGCGGCGACTCCAGGCAGATCTACCGTCACATGGATTTGGGAACGGGCAAGGACTTGGACGATTATACGGTGAACGGCAAGAATATCCCTTACCACTTGATTGATATCGCAGATCCTGGCTATAAGTACAACGTATTCGAATTTCAACGCGATTTTCTAAAGGCCTACGACTCCATTCTAGAAAGGGGGAGACAACCCATTTTATGCGGTGGAACGGGACTTTATATCGAAGCTATCCTGAAAGGATACCGCCTCCAGCCCGTCTCTGAGAACAAAGAGCTGCGGGAAGCCCTTGCCGACAAAAGTTTGGCCGAATTGACCGAGATTTTGAAAGGGTATAAGCAACTCCACAACACCACCGATGTGGATACGGCCAAACGTGCCATCCGCGCCATCGAAATCGAGGAGTACTATAAAACGCATGAATACGACGAACTTCTGGCCTTCCCCAAAATGGAGAGCGTCATCATTGGAGTTAACATCGACCGTGAAAGCCGACGCAAACGCATCTCTGAACGACTGAAAAGCAGATTGGAGAACGGAATGCTCGATGAAATCAAGCATTTGCTCGATATGGGCGTCGCTCCCGAAGACCTCATCTATTACGGTCTGGAATATAAATATCTGACAAATTATGTCATCGGGAAGATTTCCTACGAGGAAATGTATTCCGGATTGGAGATTGCCATCCATCAATTCGCCAAAAGACAGATGACCTGGTTCAGGGGCATGGAACGCAGAGGTTTCCCTATCCATTGGATTGACTTCCATCAACCAATGGAGGACAAAGTGAACCAAATATGCTCGTTTTTGTGATGGAATCGCGTTAAATTGATTTAGATTAATAGAAAACCACTTCTTTCTCGATGGTGATTTCAAAAAAAATGTACATCTTTGCATTGTAGGGTTGAGGAATCAAAAAAAGAAGAAAACGAACTGATTTAGATAGGGCATAAATTCCAAAACCCCAAGTAAAAAAGGTATAGTAATATTTTAATTAAAAATCAATGCTTATGAAGACACTAAACGCAAAAAGTTGGTTCTTGTGTTTTTTTATTTTCTTGTTTGGATGCAGTTCAATTGGTGAGGAAAGAAATAAAAATATGTCACTTGTGTATGGTGAGTTACTGCAAAAAATAAACTCACAAGAGCGCATTTCCCAGTTTTTCAACAGTGAGGAAGGTTCATTTCTTCCGATGGCTGAATGGTTGTTGGATTTTGACTACAAAGTGGGCAAAAAGAAGCTTTATCTTACATTGCTGAATGTCTCCGAATCAGCTCAGGCAGACTACATGGTTTCCATTACCAATGATACGATCCAAATCAAGGAAGGGGCTTCTTCTTTCAGCAATTCTATCGTGACAAAAGACTTGAAATATGCATTGGATGACATTCAACCTAAAAAATATATTCTACAATATAAGGGATTGTCTTTGGAGTTGGATTTGACAGACATCGACCAAAAGTCTAAATACTCAATGTTGGCTGACGGTTCTTACGTAATCGTATCCAATGAAAGAGCAGTGATAGACGAGGGCGTCTGATTCACCTTTGAACTTATTTGCTATCCTTCCAATGGATAGAAAAAAAGGAGTGGTTTGAAACCATTCCTTTTTTTGTCTCTTGACCTAAGACAAGAGCTAATTGCTATCTGAGAGGCAAGGGGCTATAATCGACCTTTATTTCCTAAAAAAAGAGCCCTATTTTTTTGCTTATTTTTACATTTGTTTTGAATTTCCTTTTTGATTGCTTGATATTTTGTTACTTTTGCGACAACTAATAAAGTTGGGCGTATGACGAGAAAGCAAGAGCCATTGTTGAAAAGCATTGAGGAGGTTTCCGACTTGTGGAAAGTGTTGACTCCTGAGCAATTGGCTTACTTGAAGGCTAACTACGAAGTTCAGAAGTACAAGAAGAACCAGATAGTTTATTGTGAGGGCGATACTCCCACACATGTATTGTGTTTGGTAAGCGGCAAGGTGAAGATATTCAAGACCGGAGTAGGAGGGCGCTCACAAATAGTCCGTATGGTAAAACCTGGCGAGACATTCGCATATCGAGCCATGTTTGCCGAGGAGGATTTTGTGACGGGCGCTTCCGCTTTCGAACCTTCGATTATCTATGCCATTCCCAAGGAGGTGATAAAAAAATTGATTTCCCAGAACAGCCAATTGGCATGGTATTTCATCCATGCACTCTCCGTCGATCTGGGTATTGCAGATTCAAGGGCAGTCAGCCTGACCCAAAAGCATATCCGTGGCCGATTGGCGGAATCACTCGTATTCCTACGTGACAACTACGGAGTAGAGGAGGACGGGGCGACACTGAGCATCTATTTGTCTAGGGAGGATTTGGCAAGCCTATCCAACATGACCACCTCCAACGCCATCCGAACCTTGTCCAACTTCGTCACCGAACACATTATCGCTTTGGATGGACGAAAGATTAAAATCATCGACGAGGAGATGCTTCGGAAGATTAGCAAAATAGGATAAATTCAAGATAGAGTCGAAAAAAAATCCTCACACAGTTGTGTGGGGATTTTTTTATCTTGTTTCCGCCGTTTTACTCGATGAATCCGTATAGTTTTTTGATCTCTTCCGGCCAAAGCGATTCATCCGGAGTCTCCAAGATAAGAGGAATTTCATCCAATCGAGGGTCGTTCATCAAAATTCGGAACGGTTCATCACCAATAGCACCCTTTCCTATGCTCTCGTGCCTATCCACATGCGATCCGACACCCTTCTTCGAGTCGTTGATGTGCATGCCCTTCAGATATTCGAATCCGATGATTTGCCCGAATTGATCGAGAGTTTCCTTCACCGCCTTCTCCGACGAAAGGTCGTAGCCTGCCGCCAACGCATGGCACGTATCGATGCAAATGCCGACCCTGCTTTTGTCCTCGACGAGGTCGATGATAAACTTCAGCTCTTCGAACTTATTACCCACGTTGCTACCTTGCCCCGCCGTATTCTCGATGACGGCACAAACACCATGGGTCTTGTCCAAAGTGATGTTGATGGACTCTGCAATTCTTCTAAGACACTCCTCCGTAGAGATCTCCTTGAGGGAACTTCCGGGATGGAAGTTGAGTAGGGACAAACCGAGTTCTTCACATCGTTGCATCTCTCCGAGAAACGAAGCCCGAGATTTCTCCAAATTCTCATCGTTCGGATGTCCAAGGTTGATGAGGTAACTATCATGTGGCAGGATATGCTTCGCCTCAAAACCGGCCGATTCGCAATTCTGCTTGAATTTTGAAATGCTACTTTTGGACAAAGGGGCTGCCATCCATTGTCGTTGGTTTTTCGTAAAAAGAGCAAAAGCCTTTGCTCCGATAGCAGAGGCGTTAAGGGGGGCGTTTTCAACACCTCCAGATGCACTGACGTGAGCTCCGATATATTTCATGATGACAAAATTTAGAGAGCCAAGGCCTTTCGATCAAAGAAAATCACCAGCCTTAACTCTCTTGTTTTTAATATATATAAATATGATTATTTGAAGTATCTGTTGAACAATCCTTCAAAGCCTTTTCCGTGGCGAGCTTCATCCTTTGCCATTTCGTGAACGGTATCGTGGATTGCATCAAGGTTCAACTCTTTGGCACGTTTAGCGATTCTCAATTTATCAGTACAAGCGCCAGATTCTGCGTTCATTCTCTTTTGGAGGTTAGTCTTGGTGTCCCAAACAACATCGCCGAGAAGTTCAGCGAACTTAGAAGCGTGCTCAGCCTCCTCGAACGCGTAGCGTTTGAAAGCCTCCGCAATTTCAGGATAACCTTCACGGTCTGCTTGGCGGCTCATGGCAAGGTACATTCCGACCTCGCTGCACTCGCCGTTGAAGTGCGTGTTCAAATCCTTGATCATCTCAGCATCGCAACCCTTTGCTTCACCAAGCTTATGTTCAGTAGGGAATTGCAACTCGTTTTCATCGACAACTTTGAACTTGCTGCCTGCCGCACCACACAATGGGCACTTCTCTGGAGCCGTTTCACCTTCATGCTCGTAACCACACACTGGACAAATGAATTTCTTTTTCATAACTTTAAAATTAAATAAATGTAATCAATATATTACTTATCGCTTTTTTCGCAGCATTTCCGACAATACCCTTTATAATAGAGGTGTGTCTCGGTAATAGTAAACAAATCCGACTCAGACGCCCTTTCCCTCACACTCGCATCCATTTCAATGTCGTAGATTTGGCCACATCCCAAACAAAAGAAGTGGGCATGACTGCTTAAATCCCCATCAAAATGGGTTGTTTTCTCATCTATGGTCAACATGAGGGCCGCCCCGTGTTCAACAAAGAGCTTCAACGTATTATATACGGTCGTCTTGGATAGAGTGGGAATACGAGGGGACAAATCGTTGTAGATGGTCTCTACTGAAGGATGGGTAGGATGCGTCCGAAGATAATCCATAATGGATATTCTTTGGAAGGATGGTTTGATACCATGTTCAACCAGATACTTTTCTACGTTTTCCTTTCTTGATACCATTTTGTAATCTTTACAAATTTGTTTTCATTTCAAATATAGTAATCTTTTTTGAGATACCCAAAGGTTTGGATTTTTTATTCAAGAAAAATTATTAGAAAAGATACCAACTCATCGAAATTTCTTTGAATTTTTGTTAAAGAGGAGAGGGGAGATCCGAGACCGTTTTCCATGACAAAAATCAAGCGATAGACATATGTCAATGACATATATCTATTGATTTTCAGAGGAGTCTTGACCCTAGTCAATATGTGGAGTTTTTCCCCATTTTTGTCATGCCGAAATTTGTCTTTTTCATATTCATTAACTAATTTCACAACAGATAAATAAAACGAACGCATATAAAACGAACTAAATTAATTGTCTAACAAAAAAAATTTATGGGCTTATGAAAACGAACTTTTTTATATTAGTTGCTTTGATGCTTACCTCTTTTATCTCAGTAGAAGCTCAAAATAGATTGCCTTACGTTTTAAGAGGCGATGTGAATGGTTGCGATACGGTCTATACCTTACCTGAAAGGAAAGCCGAATTTCCTGGCGGTATGAATGCTATGTATGAATTTCTTAATGAAAATATAAAGAATTCTGTTAATTTTGTGCCTGCAATGTCTTCCCATCGTATTCTAGTAAAGATGTTGGTTAACGACGAGGGTGCAATCGTTGAGACAAAGTTGATGATGCCATCCGGAACATCTTTGGACGATGAGTTGCTGAAAGTGTTCTCCACTTTCCCTGATATGGTTCCTGCTCGCTATGGCAACCGTGACGTTTGCTCTTACTTGATTGTCACATTGGGCTACGAATAAAAAGGCGCTTATTTAACGGATTATCCCATACGGGGGAAGGCTTTTGCATATTTTATCACACGTCACCCAGTGGCGTAAAAAACAGAAGAGATGATAGATTATTCAAAAGTTCCTTCCCCTTGTTATGTTGTGGATGAAGAGAGATTGAGACGCAACCTACAGTTAATCCGTTCGGTGATGGACCGTACGGGCGTGGAGATTATTTTGGCGTTCAAGGCGTTTGCCTTATGGAAGGTTTTCCCCATAATCAAGGAATATGTCGCACATTCCACCGCAAGTTCCTTATCCGAAGCTCGTTTGGCGTACGACGAGATGGGTAATTTAGCCCATAGCTATGCGCCTATCTATACGGACGAGGAGTTTCCCGAGATTGCCCGTTGTAGCAGCCATATCACGTTCAATTCGATTTCGCACTATCTGCATCACCGTCCTTACTTGGATAAATTGGACAGACATATATCTTGCGGACTGAGGGTCAACCCTGAGTTCTCGAATGTCGAGACGGATTTGTATAATCCTTGTGCGCCAGGATCACGCTTGGGCGTGGTTGCCGATTTGTTGGGCGACAGTTTGCCTGAAGGAATCGAAGGATTGCATTTCCATACCTTGTGCGAGTCCTCCTCCCACGATTTGGAAGAGACGCTTGCCGTGGTCGAGAAAAAGTTTGCAAAATACTTTCCCCAGATTAAGTGGATCAATTTCGGTGGTGGCCATCTGATGACGCGTAAAGACTATGACGTGGACCACTTGGTTTCCGTGCTGAAGGCTTTCCGAGGACGTTATCCTTGGCTGAAGGTTATCATGGAGCCCGGTAGCGCCTTTGCTTGGCAAACGGGTGAATTGGTATCGAGCGTGGTCGATATTGTGGAGAACTATGGCATTAAAACAGCCATTCTGAATGTCTCCTTTGCCTGCCACATGCCCGACTGTTTGGAGATGCCCTACAAGCCGACCATCATCGGAGCTACGGACGAAGTGGAGGGGAAACCCACCTACCGAATGGGGGGAAACAGTTGCCTTTCGGGCGATTTCATCGGAAGTTGGTCGTTCGACCATGAGTTGAAGGTGGGTGACCGAATCGTCTTCTATGACATGATCCACTACACGACAGTGAAAACGACGATGTTCAATGGAATCTCGCATCCTTCCCTTGCTTTGTGGACCAAGGAGGGCGAATTGAAGATGCTCCGAACATATGGATACGAGGATTACAAGAATAGAATGGCTTAAAAACTAACAGCATGTGGCAAGAAGGTACTGATTTGAGATTAGAGAGAAGCAAAAAGTTTCTGGTACTCTACTACATGGGATTCGTTCTCACATTTGCAGCTTTGATATGCTCGATTTACTTCGGCGGTTTGGAATTGAAGTATTTAATCGGAGATGGAATTCTTATCTATTCTTTGGCACGGTACTACAAATCCTATCCTGACTGTCCGCCCATCACAATTGGGAAATATGGCATAGAAGTGCAAACTTATCTGCTATTATCATGGGATTTAATCGATTACGCATTTGTCCAGAAAAAGGGCATAGGCAAAAACAGAAAGATAATCCTGACAATACAATTCCATAATAGTGAAGGGGTGGCACAGGAAACGGAAGTTTATTTGAACAGCTATTCTTACAAATACGATGACATAGAGAGGGCGATCAACTACTGGAGCGGAAGAGAAATAGGCAGCGAGGTAGATAGGAATAGAGACGCCATGCTTGCTGAACTGAGGCAAAGCAGAGGAACCCAAGCGACTGAAATGATTGAGGATAGGGCGAAGACACTGATCCCATTGTTTCGGAAAGAGTATAAGTATGAGCTCTATACATTTTTGGGAGTTTGGGTGGCGACCTTTATGGTTTTGTTGATAGTAGGAATCACCCAATTTCCAGACATAGATGATAGCCTACTCCCTTATGTCTGTATAGGTTTAATATCGGCCTCGGCTCTTTTGGGCTCTTTCTTTGCATTATTGCTTAGAAGAAGATTCTATTCTCAGCCAGAAACTGCAGATTTGACAAAAGAGGATCGTAAAATCTTTCTCAAAATGGCCTACGGGAAATCAGGTTATATGAATTGGCTGCATCTAACAGGCGTGAGTGTTTTTGTCCTATTTCTCTGTCTTGGAGCGGGATACAACCCGGAGGTTGCCCCTCAAATCGGTTGTATTCTTGCCTTACTCCCCTTTATTGGAGTAGCTTGTTGGTACATTAAAAAAAATCCACGCACCTAAAAGACAATTGATTAGGAGGAAAGAAAGTACTGATTTAGTTAGTAATAAGAGAAGCATCTTTAGCCTAGTGCGCTGTTGCTTAGTTATATTTATATCTACAAAAAGAGGGAAATTCTTATGGAAATTCCCTCTTACTATTGTCTGGCACGCAGATCGATTATAACAAATAAACCCTCTTCACACGTTTGGTCAATCCTGCCAAGATCTCGTATGAGATGGTGCCCAATGTATCGGCAACCCCTTGAATCGGGTGCCCTTTGCCAAACAGAACGACCGTGTCGCCCTCCTTTGCGTCAATGTCCGTGAGGTCAATCATACAGACATCCATGCATATATTGCCGACGATAGGGGCAAATTTGCCATTCACCAACACCTTACCCACACGATTACCCAGTTTACGGTTCCATCCATCGGCATACCCAATAGGGATGGCTCCAATGACGGAGTCTCGATTCAACGTGCCCTTTCGGCTATAACCGACCGTATCCGTGGCAGGAACTCTCCTAATTTGGAGAATATTCGTCTTGAGCGTACAAACCTCTTCCAACCGACGGTTGTCCACTGCACTCATGCCGTAGTGGCCGATACCCAAACGCACCATGTCGAACTGGTATTGGCTGAATCGTTCGATTCCTGCCGAATTGAGTATGTGGGCAATGATTTTGTGCGGGAAAGCTTTCTCCAAGCGTTCTTTGACTCTGGAGAATATCGCTATTTGCTGTTCGGTAAAAGCATCGAATTTTGCATCGTCCGAGCCCACTAAATGAGAAAATACCGAACGGATTTTTACGCTGTCCTGATGTTTCAACTTCTCTATGAGAGCGTCGATATCCTTCTCCTCAAAACCTAAACGGTGCATTCCCGTATCAATCTTGACATGGATAGGGTAGTCCTTGATACCCATTTGGGCCGCTTCCTTAATCATGCGGTCTAACAAACCGAAGCTATAGACCTCAGGCTCCAAATTATATTCAAAAATCTTCGCAAAACTGTTTTGTTCGGGGTTCATCACCACGATAGGGATGTGGATGCCCTCCCGACGAAGCACGGCACCCTCGTCGGCCACCGCCACCGCCAAATAGTCGCAACCATTGTGTTGCAAGGTACGAGCCACCTCCACATCACCACTTCCGTAGGCATTGGCCTTCACCATACTCATGATTTTAGTGCCCGGTTTCAAGAAGGAACGGAAGTAGTTGAAGTTGTTGACCAAAGCCCCTAAATCGACCTCCAAAACCGTCTCATGCACGGCAGAGGAGAGTCGGTCGGATATCTCCTCGAAACGGAATTTGCGGGAGCCTTTCAAAAGAATGGCCTCACTGGTGAAGTCGCAAATGTTCATGTGGCTTAGGAACGTATCCGTATTAGGATAGAAGACCTGGTTCTCCACATTGAAAAGCGACTGGAATAGGGAGATGTCCTCTCCGATACCAATCAGCCTGTCAATTCCCTTTCCTTCCACCAAGGAAGCGATATTTTCGTATAACAGTTTCGGATCCTGTCCGTTCTGTTTGATATCGGATAGGATGAGGGTCTTCTTGCGCTCCTTTGCCGTAGCCTGCTGCGTCAAGAAATCGAGGGCTATGCTGAGCGACGTGATGTCGGAATTATAACTGTCGTTGATGACAAGGCATCCATTTTGTCCGTCCTTCACCTCCAGACGCATGGCGATAGGCTCAATAGCAGATAGTTTCGCATTAGCCTTTTCCACCGATACCCCCAAAACCAGCATGGCGCAGAGGCAAGAGAGTGAATTTTCAATGGATGCGTCGTCGATAAACGGAATCTCATAGGTGTAGTCTTTACCGGCAAATTGGTAGGAGATGGAACTCCATCGGTCGGACTTGCGGTTGACTGCCAAAATGTGGACATCCGCCTCCTTGTTCGTTCCGAAGGTGAAGAATTTTGCCTTGGTGCCGGACTGAGCCGCCGTTATATCCACTAACTTATTGTCTTTGTTGAAGATAACCGTATCACTTTGAAGGAATAGTTTCAATTTCTCGGCACACTTCACCTTCATGGAAGAGAAGTTTTCCTGGTGAGCATCACCCAAATTAGTGAAGATACCGATGGTCGGAGCGACGATCGGTTGCAAACGCTCCATCTCGCCCATTTGTGAGATACCGGCCTCGAATATGCCCAACTGCGTTTCGGAATTCAAATCC
This sequence comes from Paludibacteraceae bacterium, assembly GCA_017961765.1. Lineage (GTDB taxonomy): Bacteria > Bacteroidota > Bacteroidia > Bacteroidales > Paludibacteraceae > RGIG10190. Next base: position 21,546 of record JAGCWQ010000016.1, read on the forward strand.
CAAACAGAGAGCGGCACACCTATCTGCGAGTTGTAGCTACGAGGCGAACGGGTAATCTTATAGTCTTCGTTGAGCAATTGGTAGAGCCACTCCTTGACAATGGTCTTGCCATTACTTCCGGTAATGCCGATTACGGGGATATTGAAGGAGTGCCTATGTTTGGCGGACAAAGTCTGCAACGCAAGGAGCGTGTCGTCCACTTCGATAAAATTAGCTCCTTCAAGGTTTTGAAATTCAGGGAGAACCTTGTTGACCAAGAAACTCCGTACGCCCTTCTTGTAGAGGGTGCCGATGAACTTGTGGCCATCGTTCCTATTCGACTTGAGAGCTATGAAAAGGGTATCTTCTGGGAAGGAGAGTGCCCTGCTGTCCGTCAGCAGACGGTTTATTTCAGCGGCACAGTTTCCCTGAAACTTACCGCCAACCATTTCGGCAATCTGTTTTATCGTATACATCTTGTTGATTATATCTTAATGCACTGTCTCTCATTGTTTTTCACTCGTTTCCTCCTCCTTGATCGAGTCTTGGAGATGGGGAGCAAGCAATCTTTCGAGAGGCAATCCTGTTATTTTTGTCATTGAACGGAAAAGGTAGAAGAGAGCCACCATCATGACAAGGCAAGAAGGGAGGGCTATCACAATATAGCTGAGACCCGTCATCTGTCCCAATTCCTGGGCGAACTCCTCTGTTCCGGAAGGACTCTTGATGAGTATTTTTGCCAAAACGAAATTGAGGATGGTGGACAATAGGAAGGAGGCCGCCACGATGTAGGTGGCATTGACCAAAACCTTCTCGAATTTATCCTCTTGGTTGGTCTCTTTCAAAATCCCGTCAATCCGCTCCACGTCCATGATCTCATCGTTATAGAGCAACTTCTTGACGAGCGGGAAAGGCGTTTTCAAGGATATAAGCAAGGCTATGCCTATAATGAAAGGAACGGAGGCCTCCTTATAGGCAATCCATTCGCTCGGAAATTCAAACACGCCTATAACCCCTGTCAGCAAGATACTGACAAAACCTATGATGGATATGAAATTGGTCTTTTTACGTTTTAGGTAGTCCCATATAAAATATATCGTTGGGAAAGCCAATGCGATCAACAAACCTTTGAGTGGTCCTAAGCATTCCATCTCTATGCCAAAAAAGGAGACGGTTCCTGTTTTGGACAACTTCGTCAAAATCATGACGGGCATTATGATGTTGAAGAATATGCTAACCAATGGATTTTCTCGCTTCTTTTTTTCTCCTTCTGCCATTTCTTTCGTTATTGATTTTCTAATTACGCAAAGTTACACTTTTTCGGGGGAGAAAACCATTCCTGCCTCTATTTTTTGTCACGGAAAATTTTCGCGGAACCGCCTCCAAACGATATTTTTTTGCTAAATTGCCAAAGAATGAGAAAAGACGTTGGAAACAGGAGCCTATATAGCAAATTTTGCTTGCGAATATGTTTTCAAATAATGCTATATAACACATTCGTACAATTTAATAAACTGATTAATAATAATATAAAAACATTCATGCTATTATGAAAGAAGAAAGATATGAAGAGGAGCCCAAAAGCCAAATAGAGGAGTATGGAGAGCATTATTCCCCACAAGAACTCTTCTTCAAGTTGGCTCGTGTCGCTAAAAATGCAGGTATCAAAATAGTCTATTATGTCTTGATCCTCTACTATTCATTGATGTATGGGAACCTGACGGTGAAGGAGAAAAGTATCATCATCGGGGCATTGGGATATTTCATCCTGCCGATAGACTTGATTCCTGATTTGTTGCCATTAGGCTATTCGGACGACCTCTCCCTCATCGTTTTTGTCGTGACCAAGATGAAGAAATCCTTCACGGAAGAGATTCGTACGATGGCACTCAACAAACTGAAACGATATTTTGACAATATTGATGAGGATGCTATTTCCTTGAAATAAAAGAGGAATCGGGACAATCCTTGGGTTGTCTCCTCCAATTGAAACAAAAAAAATCACTTTTTTCTGCATTTTTTTCTTATCACGCAAAAAGGCTGCGTACCACCGCCTATACATTTGCAATGTCAAACGAATAAAAGAGTTCTTTGATCATTTGAAATAGGCAGCGGTTGCCGTAGTGGAGAGTTACTTCGAGATTCCTATTCTTAATCGAACCCTGAGGTTCGATAGCATATACTCTCTACGTTTGTCGCACCACTGTCCCTTTATAAAGGGGTGCCGTAGGAAAGGGATACTTCGTAGTGGTCAGAGCGTCGGCTAAGCCGAAGGCGCAAGTTCGAATCTTGCCATCAGTTCGCTGATGTTAGCTCAATTCCCTACCAGCTGTCGCCTCCTTTTAAAACTATAACGGCTGCCGTAGCAGAGAAGTTCTTCGATCAGTTAGGGGAGTGGGATTAAATGCCCACTTGTAAAAGGTCTCTGCGCTTGTTGCGCCGTTTTTGTATAACCATTTAGAACTTATATTCTTATGATGTTTAATCAGATGTTGAAAAATAAGGCAGAAAAGAACTATCAAGGTGGCGAAGCGTATAGACTTACTCCTGAATTGGAACTCTATACGGCCGTTGTGACCTCTTCGCTTAGCAACAAATTCTACGAGGAAAAAGAGGAACAGATGCTACGCATCTCTAATCTAGTCAGCCAAGTCTCTCCTGAATTCGTAGCCAAACTCGCTGTCTATACCCGCACGCAGATGAACTTGCGCAGCATTCCGTTGTTGCTGATCGTCCTGCTCTCCAAAATCCACAACGGAGACGACCTCGTGGCACGGACAATCGAAAAGACGGTGTTGAGAGCCGACGAGATTGCGGAACTCCTTATGTGCTACCAACTTCTGAATCCATCAGAAGGGGAAAAGAAATTGGCGAAACTATCCCGTCAAATCCAAAACGGTCTGAAATCTGCTTTCAATAGGTTCGACGAATACCAATTTGCCAAGTACGACCGAAGCAACGCACAAGTGCAACTCCGCGACGCTCTCTTTCTCGTACACCCTAAGGCCAAAGACGATAAGCAACAAGAACTCTTCGATAAGATTGCCCAAAAGAAATTGGAGATTCCCTACACATGGGAAACGGAGCTATCCGCATTGGGTCAGCAAAAATTTGAATCGCAGGAAGAGAAGACGATGGCTTTACGAGCAAAATGGGAAGAGTTGATTTTCAGCGGGAAAGTGGGTTATATGGCCTTGCTTAGGAACTTGCGGAATATGCTCAACGCCCAAGTCTCTGGCTCTGCGATGAACCATGTCGCCGACCTATTGGCAGACGAGCACCAAGTAAAGAACTCCAAGCAATTGCCGTTCCGCTTTCTCTCCGCCTACAGGGAAATAAAAGGGATTGAAAGCGTTAACACCCAATATGTTATGTCGGCATTGGAAACAGCTATTAAGCATTCCACTACCAACATCGAAGGGTTCGACGAACAAACAAGCGTCCTCTTGGCATGCGACGTGAGCGGATCTATGAATTGTTCCATCAGTTCCAAAAGCACCTTGCAGTATTATGACATCGGCATCCTACTTGCCATGCTTTTCAAAACACGTTGCAAGAGTGTGATTTCAGGCATCTTCGGCAATAAATGGGAAGTGGTGAATATGCCGTCCGACAACATCTTGATGGCAACCGACCAACTCAAGAATCTTGCCAACAAGGTAGGCTTCAGCACCAACGGCTATAAAGTCATCGACTACCTCATCGACAATAAAAAGGAGATTGACAAGGTGATGTTCTTCACGGATATGCAACTCTGGGATTCCGACGGACACAATACCTCCTTGCGCCAATCATGGGAACGTTACAAACAACGGTTTCCAAAATCGAAGCTCTATCTTTTCGACTTGTGCGGCTATGGAGTTTCCCCACTCAAAATCGCCCAGCCCGATGTCTATATCGTCTCTGGATGGAGCGACCGGGTATTCGACGTGCTTTCTGCCATCGAAAAGGGGACGGACGCCATCGAATTTATCAAGAAAGTAAAGATTTAAGGTGCTGTAAATCTTTACTTTTCATCTGACTCGTCATCGTAGTTGTTATAGAAGGAGTTGTTGTTGTAGAGATATTTTTTTATTTCCTTTTTCACCTCTTTTTTAATTTCAACCTCCATTTCTGCCTTAAGTTCATTCTTAAGTTTTTCAATGGTCTGCTTAACGGCGAAATAGGAGCCGATGATGATAGCGAGGGCAATGAGAATAAGAATATGCATAACCGAAAATTTTAATGTTTGACATTGATTTTATTATGATTCTGACTCATATTGAATTTTATCCAAAATGAATGGCAACGTGCTTTTTTCAAATCCGTTCCTTTCCAAATAGGGAAGGTCATCGATAAAGAGGGATTTGAAGACTTTGCTGTCAGACTTTACCTGTCTTAGGCTATTGATATAAAGAGATATAGCATCCTTCCGGTTTCCCTTACAGAGGGCAACGTGTCCCATATTGAGCCAATCATATTGGTTCCGTTCCGACTCGTCCAACTTCTTGTAGTACTTCTCGGCTTGGTCCAATTTTCCTTCGACAAAGGAGCACCAAGCAATCGGTCGCCAAACATTCTTGTTGTTGGGACTGAGATACTCTATTTTGAAAAACACCTGAAGAGCCTCTTCATACTGCTTCATCTCCAAGCGACAGTTTCCGATGGCCAACTGAATGGAAAAATCATCCGGAGCTTGCTTTTCAGCCTGAAGATAGTAGTCGAGAGCCTTTCCCGTCTCCTTGATGCTTTTGAAGCAAAAGGCCAATTTACGAATTGTCCAAAGGGAGTCGGGCTTGAGCATATCCGCTTTTTGGTAAAAAGAGATTGCCTGAGAGAAATCGCCGAGCCGCTGGTAGCAATAGCCCGTTTTCTGAAGAAGTTCGGCGTTGGCGTTATCCTTTGGGGCCAAGTTCTCGAAGAGGGAGACACAGTCCTCAAAATAGTCCTTGCTGAAGTAGGCCTCGCCCAAGCTTCGCAAAAAGGCATCGGGATCCTCCATCTGCTGGATGAAGTTGACCTTGTAGAGTTCCAACGGCTGGAACGGGTCGTCGAAATCCGCTTTCCGAGGGTGCAACTTGAAGAAGCGATAGATGTCTTGGATATACTGGTTGCTGATGGAATCCCCCTTGGGCTCAGGCAATAGGGAAGACTCGTTTTCTTTCAGCATCTCCATCTGTTCACTGTCCATATTCACGGAACTGTAGGTCATCTTCCGATATTGTTCCGGCATCTCAAGCAAGCCGAGAGCCAAAGAGAACTTGTCGGAATTGCAGAGGTATTGGCTTTTCATGATGACCTTCCAAAAGAGGGGCAACTCGTTTCCCTCCTCAATCTTCACAATGGCTGAATGCTTATGGAAAGGCATGAACCAATTGCCTATCTCGCTGAAGAAAGGGAATGACTTCATCGTGGAGAAGGAGCTAAGAAAGACATCGGCTCCCTCTTGCTGCATCTCCGCAAATTGATGAATTTTATCGGAAAAGCCCTTATCCAATAAATCCTGCCATTCAGGATTCTTATCCAGCAACGAATTCTGGTCTTTCAGCAAATTCCCCATTTGCAATTTCTCTTGGAGGAGCGGACTGATCTTAGCGATGTCAGGGAAAAACTCCTCTTTGAGTTTCTTGGATATTTTTTCCGTCTCCTTACTTTTTATGAACTGTAAAAAGATGGTTTTCAAGTTTGTAACCTGCGACGGGTCTTTTGCCAACTCATTCAGTTTTTGCTGGAGGTGAGGGTAGAGTAACGTCCGCTGGTTATGAAGGTAAGCACAAAGAACCAATCCTACAAGGGCTCGCTGGCTCACTTGAGGGTCTTCGTCATGGCTACCGATAAAGAGGATATTGAATTTCCGTTCGTCGAACATACGGATGAGGCTCATCGTGACAGACGAGATAAGCAAACACTTGTCTGCAAAGAAAACCTCCTCGTTTTGAAGAATTTGGGTAGCCAACTCCTCTTCCTGGTGCTGATATTTGTCTGTTAGCCAAAACCGGTTGAAAAGCGAAGAAACCAAACGTTCGTGCTCCAAGGCATAGCCCTCCACCTTTCCCTTTGATTTCAGACTGTCCTCCAAAAGTCCAGCCAAGGAAAGATTCGTCTTATAAGAGGTTAACTCATCCATAATCTCCTCATCACGAGGGAAGGCCTTATCACGGAAGAATCGCTTTTGGCAATAGACATAGTTGGCAGAATCCTTGGTCAAAAGGGACTCCGCCATGTGGTCGGCTGCTTCCAAAAGGGAAATTCTCAAATGATTGTATATTTGTTCCTGCTCAGGATCTTTTATGCCTTCCATAACATACTGAAGCATATAGCGGTAGGTTGTTTCCAACTCCATCCGTTTTTCGTTCCATTCGCTCCAGCACCCGTTCCCCGAAAGTTGGGACAACTTATCGAACGCACTTTTTAGGTTTTTGTCATAGACAGATTGACATATCTCATTATGTATCGCAACGATTTCCTTGTGTGTCATAGCTTCTTTTGAAAATAGGGAGGGAGCACGATTCTCATACCTGCGTTCACCCTGACCCATGTGAATATTCAGATGCTTTGTTCAGACTTCGTTGAGAGAGTCCTGCATCACCACAAATTTATAAAAAAATCAGATATGGGACATCGCCACGGCAGGTTTTCTGTTGCCTTGTCGGCAGAGAGGAGAGATAGATCGCCTCTGTTTTGAGAAGGAAAGCGATATGGAAATTCAAACGATGTCAAATGTACAAAATCCCTTACATTCGAAGATATCGATTCCATCCCTTTGAATTTCATTTAACAACGATTCGTTCAATCGTTTATGATTCCTAACAAGATCCACTTTTAAGCCTATAATGTCTTCTAGATATTGTTTAACTGCAATTACTCCAAATAATTTGGCTGGCATGGTTACGAAGACATCAATATCACTTTCTTCTGTTTGTTGATTCCTGGCAAAAGAGCCCAAAAGCACAAGTTTTTCCACACCAAATTGATTTTGGAGTTTATCTTTGCTTTTTCCTAAAACAGATATGACGTCACTTCTTGTTATAATCAAGTTGATAAAAAGAATCGTCGTTTTTGAATGATTTAACCTCCCAATTTGATACGTCATGGTTTACGTAGGTAGTTTCTGCAAATGAGGGAGCTGTTGAGGCCAGTGCGATAATTATTTAGATAAGTATGATGTTCTTTTTTATTTGATGAATTTTGTGTTGTTCTAAATGCAAAAATAATGGAATAATAAGAAAGAGTATGCCGATTACTCTCTTTTTGTTCCTTGCTTAACAGAAAGAATAAACATAGTCCAAGGTTGCCAATGCATCCCCAAGGTTGACACCTTCGTATTCTGTGTAATGTGTCCTCCAACCATACAATGTGACATAGCATTGATACCTTATGCGCTCGTTCCTAATAGGTTGTATTGCTTGCCTATGATTATTGTCGTTGCATGAATTTTTACAAATCATTGCATATTTTCAGCCGATTTTTTTTGTTACAACAAAAATTTTTTTAAATTTGTGTAGCGTCGAGGTCGAAAGAGAGGCCCCAAATTATTTCTCGAACTGAAAAATTGATACGGTATGAATTATTTTAGTTTAAGTGAAAAGAACATAACTATTTTTAATTGTAAGGTTGTGTATGCAGAAACGGAGTTGGACTCTGGCTATAAAGGCGTGGAGAATGTTTCTGTAAATTTATGTTCCGGAATTGTCGAGGTGAAGGAAGGCTTTCTGGAACGGATTCCTACGTTGCAGGAAATATCAATTCCCAACACAGTTGAACATATCGGAGTGAGTCAGAAGTTTGAAAAATACCTCTCTCAAAACGATGTGCTGATTCGGGGAGTCTTCGATTCGTACGCTGAGGACTTTGCCAAGAAATATGGATTGCGCTTTTTGCATTCCGAAATACATTTGGGTTCCCTTGGGGATTACCGCAGTCCGGATGGCGTTGATGTTCTCAATGTCTGCTTCACGAAAGAGGGACGTGCCTATATCCGCCAGACCTGCCATTCCGACCATTTTAATTGTCATTCGGATTATACTTCGCAGCTTAGCGATGGAGGGGAGAAGCGAATAGACCTTCCCGTCGATTTCTTGGATGCACTTACACTCAAAGAGATAGCAGGCATGTGTTGGACCCGCTGTTCTAAACTGATTTTGGGCAGCGATGTCTTCCGCCAATTCTGGTTGAAGGCGAAACAAAGGATAGGAAGTCTTGACCATGAGAATCTGATGATTAAGTATTCACGCTGTAATTAGATGTGAAGGTTCGAGATAGACTGTTGAGGCAGAATCTCTTGGTTTTGAATCAAATGAATGAATAGTATTAATTAAATTTAGAAGGATATGAAGGTTTTACAGAAAAGTGTTGTGGCTATTCTCATGGCATTTGTTGCCGTTGGTTTTTTCTCGGCTTGCCAAGATGAGGATGAGATGGAGGATAAAATCCTTACCGGCGTATGTTGGGAAGGCAAGTTGCCTATCCGCGAGAATTATGGACAAGAGAAATATTTTAGTAGATTCTACTTCTATGATGACAATTATAAGACTGGTTATGAGGAAATCTATTACCGGGGAGAGTACCAAGAGACAATGGAGTTTGATTGGTACTGGTTGGATAGGAGTGGAGCCTATGGCGTGATGGCCTTGAATTATGGTGGACGTTGGCAGTCTGACATTATTTGTATAGACATTACGAAAGTGACCAACAACTATATTTATGGCTATTACTACACAAGTTTGGCTGAATACGAGGCCTACAAGGAGAGTGGATCTTCCAGTCGGTCTGGTACTTATTTCGAGTTGAAACATGTGGATGTCACTCCTCATCATAACCGAAATGGAGAGCAAGACACAAATACCGACGAGGAGCAAAACCAAGGTAGAGGTAGAGGTCAGACACAGGATCAAGGAGAGGAACAAAACCAAGATTCAGAGCAAAACCAAGGGGCGGAATAATTCTCCCAAAAGATGTTTTCCATCTGATCTTCCTTTTACAAGGAATTTACAAAAAATAATTCATTTCATAACGAAGACATCTGTATGTATTCACATATAGGTGTCTTCGCTTTATATATGAACACGAACAGAATCATTTTGTCAGTTTGAAAATAGGGGAACAATCAGAATCTGAAAGTCAATTTTAAGGTAAAAACGCTACTTGCGCCCCCAAAGCATGTGCCAATGTGAGGGAAAAAAGCATTCAATCTTAGCCCGTTTTTTATTTTCGAAACTTTTGGCAAAAACACCTTTGTTGAGTTTCAAAATATTTTGTAAATAGCACAAAAAGTCATAAAATTTGTCTATATTTGCGACCGTTATTTTTGAAAATCCCTAATCTTCCAAGTCTCTAATCAATAAAGAGAGAAAACGGAAGGGGACAGAACAAGAATAGCCTATTCTCTTTTGAATTTGAAGTGGCAATAAAAATAGCAACAAAAATGAAGAAGAATTTAGCGATTGCTTTATTATTAGCGTCTTCCGCCGTTGCTTATGCATCTGACGAGACGACTACGACATTGGTTAACATTGCGGAAAGCACCAACCACAAAAGTGCTCACGCAGAAGTGTCTGATAGTATTTACTGGAAATTTCCAGGAGCAGTAGGGTTGAATGCCAACCAAGCTTATTTTAACGAGTATTGCTCCGACGGTATGGGAAGTTCGGCAACAGTGGACGCATTCATTCGTCTCAACGCCGACTATATGAAGGATAAAATCATGTGGAAGAACTCGTTCAATGCCCAATATGGTTTTATGTATTCCGACCAATTTACGGGTGACGACCAGATCCGTAAAAACATGGACAACTTCATTTTGGCATCTAAATTCGGTTACAAGGCTGCCGACAAGTTGTATTATTCCATCTTGGGCGACTTGGAATCCCAATTCTCCAAAGGCTACAATTACGCTTCGGATGTGAACAATCTGGATTCAGCCTACTTGGTATCCAACTTCTTCGCTCCAGCCTACGCTAAGTTGTCTCTCGGTATCGACTACACACCTAACAAATATTTGACGGTGTTCGCATCTCCGGCTTCCGCACGCTTCACGTTCTGTACGGATACGTTGCTTTCTGCCAACTATGGCATGGAGCGTAAGGACAACGGAAAAGGGGAGTACAAGAAGGTACGGACAGAAATCGGTGCCTACGCCAAGGCGGTTTCCGATTTCGATATGACTAGCACCATCCACTTCTTCTCTTTGCTCGAAGGATTTTACGCCTACAACAAGGCAGTTCCAACCTACAACGAAGATTTATACGACAAGGGTATCTTCTTTGATGATTTGGCAAGTTACGACGGCAAAACAGAAGGCGATTTAGCTCACGGCTGGTTCGTAAGATGGCGTTTGGAATTGGCTCTCAAGGTGACAAAGAACATCAATGTCGCTTTCCGTACCCAGTTGAAGTACGACGTGTCTGAAACCAAGCAAAATCCACACGTTGACAAGACCAAAAAGACTACAGACAAGTGGGATTTGGGCTACCCTGTGGCAAAGACCCAATTCTGGGAAGCCACTTCTTTAGGTATTGCTTATAATTTTTAATTGAAATCATAGGGACTTCCATAAGGCAACCAAGCTTTATGGAAGTTCTGTTTTTTTATACGATGGCAGATTTTAGTGCTTTGGATAAGCTCGATTTGAAGGCTTTCTTCTTTGATATGGACGGGGTACTGTTTGATTCCATGCCCAACCATGCTAAGGCGTGGTGTACGGCATTTGAGGACTTGGGCATCCATTTCACCCCCTACGATGCCTATATGCGTGAGGGCATGACGGGAACATCCACTATCTATCAAGCGTTTACCCGCCAATTGGGACGAGACGCATCGGAAGAGGAATGCAAACGAATCTATAAAGTAAAGTGCGAGATTTTCGAATCTCTTCCTGAGGCAAAACCCATGCCCCACGTCTTGGAAGTATTGCAGACTGTCCAACGGGCAGGCCTGGACATCTATATTGTAACAGGATCTGGGCAACATTCACTTTTCGACCGACTGAACACCCACTTTCCCAACATTTTCAGCAGGGAAAAGATGGTTACGGCCTATGATGTGAAAAAAGGGAAGCCTGACCCAGAGCCTTATCTGATGGCTCTAAAAAAAGGAAATTTCAAGGCTGACCAAGCCATCGTGATAGAGAATGCTCCATTGGGAGTCAAATCTGCCGTCGATGCAGGAATCTTCACCATTGCCGTCAACACGGGAATCTTGAAGGACGAAGAACTTTCCAAAAACGGGGCGGATGTGATCTATCACACAATGGAGGAGTTGCTCTCCAACCTGCCAGAAATCATAGCGAAGGCAAAAAAATGAATGCATAATTAACTGATCATAAGAAGTTATGTTGTTTGATATCATAAATGCGAACATAGAGAAATTGGTTATCCACAAGATTGGGTCTCGTATGGATAATACGGAAAACTCCTATTCCAAAAAGTGTATGGAACTAGAGGAGAACAGTCCCGTCCAAATGCTGAAACAGTACTTCTTGTCCTCTTTCAGGGAGCCCGTGCTGTATCATTTCGAGGGATTGAACCTTGTCTCCGACAATGTGGTTTACCAATCCACCTGCGCCATATTCGACAACCCGGATCTTTTCTACGAGCATTCGCGCATTTTGGCCTCCTACCTATACGAAAACTCTTCACATCCCCAAATCAAGTCGGGCGAGTTCTATCTAGTCCTCTTCAACAATGTGAGGATCTTCGATCAAGACGTCCGCTGTCTCGGCATTTTCAAGTCGGAAAACAAGGAGACCTATTTGAAGATTTTCCCTGGCCAAGATACCTTTGATATCGACTGCGAAGAGGGCATCAACGTCAAGAAGATGGACAAAGGATGCCTTATTTTCGACGTGGAACGTGAGACGGGCTTCGTCGCATCGCTTATCGACAAGGTGGCGAAACAGGAGGCTCTGTTCTGGAAAAACGACTTCTTAGGAATGGTAGAGCGACAAGACAACAATTTCTTCACGAAGAACTATTTGAACATGTGCAAGGGCTTTGTTGACGACGTTTTCACGGAGGAGGCGAATGTTCCACGCACAGACCAAATCGATATGCTGAACAAGTCCATCAACTATTTTAAGGACAATACCATGTTCAGCGAAGAGAAGTTCCAAGACGAAGTTTTGGCCGCTCCCGAGGTCGTCACCGCCTTCAACGAATACAAGGAGCACTACCGGGAAGAGAACGACGTGAACTTTGACGAGGAATTCAAGATTTCGCCGGAGATTGTCAAAAAGGAGAACAAGAGCTTCAAGTCTGTCTTGAAGTTGGACAAGAACTTCCATGTCTATGTGCATGGCGGTCACCGTTTTATAGAGAAGGGATTTGACGAAAATGTCGGTCTCCATTATTACAAACTCTATTTTGAACGGGAATCCTAACTCTATATCCTAGCAAAAAGGCGTATTTTACACACGACTGATTATTAATAAGTTATATTTATATCAAATTTTTTATTAAAAATTTTATTGACATTTGTTTGTTTTTTATTGTTGATAATAATAAATTTGATAAAAATACGAAGCCGATACAGATAAAAAAATTTGTTTGTGTTTGGTTTTTGTTTGTGGGGAAAAAAAACTATTAGGAATATGCATAAGCTGAAAAATATTGATTTGCTGTTGTACCAATTCCAAACATTGGGCATCGCTGACAAAATCCCGCCAGAGGCGTTGGATGCTGCCGTTTCTCTCATCCAAGTGGAGGAATACAACAAAAGGGACCTGATCGTGAAAAAGGGAGAGATTTGCAAAAAATGGTTCTTCGTAGGAGAGGGTATTGTACGCGTATTTTTCGAGAAGAATGGCACAGAGATAACTGATTTGCTAGCTCCAGAAGGATGGGCGTTTCCTATGGTCGAGTGCTATTATGGCAACATGCCGGCCAACGCCAATGTCGAGGCATTGGAACCCTGCAAGATTCTCATCTTGGAAAAGGATCCGTTTCTCGGACTGCAAAAGCAATATCCCGAATTGGCCTACATCACACGTGCCATTCTGAAGAGATTCTTGATCTACAACCAGCACAGGGTAGATTCTTTGATGTTTGAAACAGCCGAGGAGAAATACGACCGACTTTTAGCCAATATCCCTAAAATCCTGCTAAGGGTTCCCTCCCTCTATGTGGCATCTTTTTTGGGAATTACGCCAGAGACCCTCAGCCGTGTGCGTGCCAAGAAGACAAAAAAATAGAATATTCCAACCATTGGAAATTTTGTCGAACCTCTATTTAAACTAAACGATTAACTAATACTTCACTTTTCAAATTAACTTGAACATGGACAAGAATATAGATAAGGAATACTTATTGAATCGATATAAAGAATTTGGCATCGACCAATTGTCACAAGAAGTAGTGGACGACTTTTTTTCCAGGATGAAGGTCGTAAAGAAAAAAAGGCACGACCTCTTGCTGAAGGAAGGGGAAGTATGCGAGAACTTTGCTATCATGCGAACGGGTCTCCTTCGTATTTTCCACTACAAGAAAGGGAAAGACATCTCCGATGTATTCTTGGGAGACGGCAGTTTTTTTGTCAGCATCGATAGCTTCTTCAACAATAGCCCGAGTGACAGACTGATAGAGATTCTCGAGCCTGCTGAAATCTATTTGATATCCAGAAAAGACTTGATTGAATTGTGTGACAAGCATTTGGAATTCGACTTGTTCTCCCAATCGATGATCGCCTTTGTCATAGGTGTTTTGCAGAAGAAAGTGGAGTTGCTACAGTTCGCTACGGCAGAAGAACGGTTGGAGATGATCCTTCAAGATGTGCCAGACCTAATGCAACGAGTCTCTTCGGTTCAAGTAGCCTCCTATTTGGGCGTGACACCTGAGACATTGAGCCGTGTGCGTGGTCGTATGGCCCGCCGCAATGAATAACAAGGAGGTGTTTCCTCGTGCTTATTCTAACGCAGAGGGAGATACCCCTATGACGAAAAGTACGGTTGTGCCTTGTGCATATCCGACGAAGTGACTTGCTTTTGATAAAAAAAAGACAGCATGGCTCTTACATTCCTGAGGATGTTTACAACGTAAAAAAAAATAGGTTTTTCGCACCTATACCGATAATAAGATAAATAGCTAAACAGTAAATGTTTGTGAATCCGACGTGCGCAAATAAGGCCATCCACGTGTGAAAATGCCCGTCTCAAATAGGTCTCTGAATTTTGAAATCCGAATATTTAATTCTAAATTCGCATTCGTTCATTATAGGAAGAGTGGACAAATTGTTTCTCTCTGAAAGCACCTTTTGAAATATTAGGCAAAAATCATTCAGGGAGCGTAAGGGTCACACAACAAAACGAAATTAAATGCAAAAGGGTATTCAAACAGAACTGATGCAAAGTGTATTGGACAACTTTCATCTGACGATTCCTGTTTCTCCAGAGGTTTTGACTGATTTGGCATCCAATTTTTCAATTGAAAATTACCGTTCTGGGGAAATCATCGAAGGACCAGACACCAAAAAATTGAGATGGTATTTCGTCGAGAAGGGATTGGTCCGCGCTTATTTTTATAATGAAGACAAACAAGTGACCGTTATGTTTTTCGCAGAAGGCTCCTGCCTGATTGTTTTTGAAAAATACTATTTCGGTGAATCCTCCAATGTGTATATAGAAGCTATAGAACCTACGCAAATATATGCGTTGGACAAGGAGGATGGAGATCGATTGCGCAATAAGTATTTAGGCGTAGCCGAACTTCATCGGAGAATGTTGACCCACTATTTGATGTCAGCCCAAGAACATTTGGACCTCTTGAAATACGAGTCGGCGGAAACTCGGTACGAGAAGTTGATGGAGCGCATGCCCGATGTCCTCTTGCGCATTCCGTCCATTTACGTGGCATCCTTCTTGGGACTAACGCCAGAAACGGTGAGTAGAGTCCGCTCTCGATTGGCCAAGAGGGGAGAGAATGAGATAAGTTCGACTAATACAGAAAGACCAAATTGGTGAAGCAAGGAAAGGATTATGAAGGAACAAAGTGTAGATTTGGATTTTTTGAAGGCTTGCTTTAAGTCTAAGGGAGTGAACGGAGGATCGGAAGAGATGTTCAAAGAGTTCGCCTCCAAGATAGAAGTCTTTTCCATAAAAAAATATGGTGTTCTCAGCAAGGAGGGCGACGTGTGGGGGTATATAGGGATGGTCAAAAGCGGACTTATGCGTACCTACTACATAAAAAACGGCAAGGATGTGACGGAAGGTTTTATCCCAGAAGGAAAGGAATTCACCTCTTTGTCGAGCCTTTATTCCCAAAATGAGAGTTGCCTACTGGTGGCTGCGGAAGAGGATACCGTCTATTATCGAATGTCTTATGAAGATATTGAACTGCTTTGTAGGAAATATCCTGCATTCGACTTGTACTTCCAACAATCTATGACATCCAAAATAAAGATGTTTCACATCTATTTCAAGATCCTCCACTTGGATTCAGCCGACGAGCGATACGATTTGTTTTGTCGGGAATTTCCCAATGTGGTTTCCCGTGTACCGTCCATTCACCTTGCAACATGTCTGGGATTAACCCCTGAGACGCTCAGCCGAGTCAGAAGCCGTCGCTATAAATAAAGCACAATACGCCTTGAAACCAAGGTTTTAGATACAAAAAAGCCCTACGAAATGTAGGGCTTTTCTGTATCTGATTCTCAATTCTTTTTCCGTTGCCACCATTTTCTTTTGCCTTTATCCTTTTCAGCCTTCTCAGCCTTTTCCTGCTCCTTCTTAGCCCTTTTCGCCTCTTTCTCGGCCTTCTTTTCCCGACGACGGATTTCCCGTTTGCTCAGGATCGTATCCCCATTCTCGTCAATGGTTTCTTTCTTTCCGAAAAGGCGTTTCCAGAATCCACGGATACCCCGGT
>JAGCWQ010000114.1 GCA_017961765.1 Paludibacteraceae bacterium
ATGAGTGGTATTTCACCGTGATTGGCGACGTGCAAATAATCGACGGGAAAGTCGAATGGGACGAGTCCGAGTTAAAATACGGTAAGGAGACCAAACATCGGGAGTCTTGGAACGTCGTAAGGTACGATGACGAAGAGGGGTATTGGTTCGACGGGATGTACTTCAAGGACGCACTGTCAGGTTTGAAGAGCGGTATCAAGAAAGCAACAAAAATGTTCAAGGAATACAACCCGGATTGGGACGATGATGAAAGAGCTTACAGCAAGTTTATGGGGAGCATGGATGCTGAATGAGATATAGATTAACGGAAAAACAGTTACATGATGCTATATTTGGGGCTATAATCGACGAGGTCAGGTACATAGACCCAAGATATAGGAAGTATGGGGGAAAAGTCGAGAAAACACATTGGGCTGAAGAGTACGACCAACAACCTATCCGCGACGGTGAAAAACTGCGAGTATACCATGGATGTGACATTGACACCGCTTACACAATAGCCACCCAAGGTACTTCTGGCAAAGAATACCACCCACGGACATACTCATATGAATCAGGCATGAATCCTCTTGGTATTTTCGTAACCACAGATTTTGAGACGGCCAAAAAGTTCGGTTCGTCGAATACTGGCATGTGTGTTGTGGAATTCACGGCAGATGCAAAAGACTTGGAAGCGCCTGTGTGGAATGGCCAAGGTACGTTCTTCGGACAAGGCACGAACCCGATGCCATTTAACAACAAAACAGAAAGGGATGCACAAAAAAGCGCATACCGAAAATCCGCATTGGAAACTCCCGACGACTCATACTTTGACTATAATAAGTCAAGAACGAGAAAAATAGACATGTCCCACATCAGGCAGTCAGATAAGCCAGAACTTGCGGCATCCATATTCTCCAATAGCGAGCATCAGGCGCTTTTTATGGGTGACTTGAATCCGAACATGATAAAAAGGGTTTGGGTTAACCTGCCAAACAAGGACGGATATGTAAGCACAATCGAGAAATACGTCCCAATGTCAAGACGTGATTTCGTAAGACGTTTTCAGAAAAGGCAAAACGCCCATGATGGCAGGGTTAAGAATGAAAAGGTATTTGCCCCGGCGGAAAATGTGTTATCATTCGATGACTTGGTGAAACATGTGTATACATCAAATCGTAGCTTCTTCGAAAACGAAGAAGACGCAAGACAAGGTCTCAAGAGCATAGGGATGCTGTCAAATCCACCAAGCGACTATGCACGTACCATGATACGACAAATGCTTTGGCCAAAACAAATCATACAATTGTACGGAAAGGGCTATTTCGACGATGAATTCAACCGGCTTGGACAATGACAAGATTTCTGGGCATTTTCTTGCATTCAGTAGTGCATCTTGGACGACAAGTATATAGTTCCCAATTTTCCCTATGTGTATTTCCCGATTAAATCCATCAACGCCTCACGTCTATTAGTCTTTTCCATTATCGGTTTCCCCAAGACGATGGCATTGTCATTGTCATGGGCGTCGTTCACCGTCGTTTTCTCACGTAACGACAGTCTGGCAAGCTCCACGTTTGAGTTGTCGTCAACCGGTTCCTTACCGAATATTTTACACACCTTCCGTTCAATGAATCAGAGTTCAGTCATTATATCGTCCGGATCTTGTGACGATCCAGATGGTTTTATCTCCTTTTCGGAAATGAACCCCATTTTCTTTTTAGCCCTTGTGTAGGCGACATATTGCACGTTCCTTTCCTGCCGTTTTTCCCAATCGTGAGTGGCGAGCTTGGATGGCATCGTCGAATTGCATAATATATACACGTTGTCAGCCTCAAGTCCTTTTGCCTTGTGTATTGTCGACAGGCATACACCACCACCGCATTCACTAAAAACATCTGTTATATGCTTTATCAATGCCTTTTTCGTCGTGACCCTCTCTGACAATATGACCAGGGTGTTAATGGAATCGTAGAGCGACATTACGCAATCGGAAAGTGTCGCGTCGAAGATGTCAAGCCCGCGTTTCTCCATCAAACCGTTCCTCATCGTGAACAACTTGTCATAAAGTCTCGGGAATACCCCGTCCTCCGACAAGTCAAGCGAAAGTTCTTGCTCGTCGATTTCATCGAGTAATTCTACAAGGTTCGAGGCAATGTCCTGCCCCTTTATGTAGCAGTTCACGTTCCATCTTAACAATTTCACGTATGCTTTTACCAACGGTGACTTGGATCTTGCAAGCACCATGTCGCCATCCATTATTTCCCTACATGAACAATCCCACTTCACCTCGCCGGCAGGGGCATTTTCCATCGGCATCATCTCGGGCACTATATTGTTAGCAAATCTGGTGACTTCGACAGGGCAACGATAGGTAATAGGTAGGTTGAATACTGTCGTGTTCGGTGACGTGCAAAGATGCTCAAACGCCTCCTGTGATGAACCGGCGAAGAGATTAATGCACTGGTTCTCGTCACCAACGGCGACAAACCTCGTACCCCTCTTGAAACAACGTCTGAACAAGTCAATTGACATCTCGCTTGCGTCTTGAGCCTCGTCGAAGAAAACCCAGTCAAACTGAAGTCCTATCGGCTTAAGCGAAAGTTCGTATGGTAACCACACCATGTCCGTATAGTCGACTGTCTGCGTGTTTTCCTTTCCCCATTCCATGACCTTTAACGCAACTTCCGGTTCATCGAAGTTGAATGGTATTCCGTAATGCGTAGCCACTTCGGTGATCTCGTCGACGGTCTGACAGAGGTTATATCTAGCATAGTCGACCATCGTGGTGATGCTCCTTATGTACTCATTGACTGTCTGCCTTGTCATTGGAACGTCAGGCTCAA
>JAGCWQ010000115.1 GCA_017961765.1 Paludibacteraceae bacterium
AGCCACGGGTACACGTGGTGTAAGCGGCCCTCAGGGTGCTAACGGTGCACAGGGTGCGAGGGGTAAGGTTCTCGTCGGTTCACGTGGTGTAAGCGGCCCTCAGGGTGCTAACGGTGCACAGGGTGTAATCGGAAACCGTGGCACTGTTATTGGTCCACGTGGCGTAAACGGGCCGCAAGGTGCTAACGGTGCACAAGGTGCGATTGGTAACAGAGGAGCCACGGGTACACGTGGTGTAAGCGGCCCTCAGGGTGCTAACGGTGCACAGGGACCTGCCGGTTTGCGTGGTTCAACTGGTGCCGCCGGTGTTATCGGATCAGACGGAACGCTTGTTAACCTTAACCAAGCAAGCTCTTCTCAGGGATTCATTCTCGGAAAGAGCACCAGCGCAGCAGGATGGAACGGAACGTTCTACGTTTCAACAGCTTATTTCCAAAGTGGAGTTCTATATCAAGGCTCAGATGAAAGGTGGAAAGAATTCAAGGGAGATATCAAGGTTGATCTCGACGAACTTTCATACATTCCTAAGAAATATTATGTATGGAATGAAAACTCAGGAATGGTTGATGATGGTGTCCAAATAGGTACGTCAGCACAGGAGGTTCAGAAGCTCTATCCTGAGATAGTTTCAGAAACCGACGGATACCTTTCAGTGTCTTACGATAGGCTGTCAATCATAGCGCTTGCGGCTATTGACAAACTGCACGAAGAGAACGAAAAACTCAAGAAACGAATAGAGGCACTTGAACGTAAATAATCAATGATAGGCGGGTTTCAAAGCCCGCCTTTCTATTTATTTGAACGTATTTTGCCGTATTTTTAATAAAAAAGATGCAGTACAGATTCGACTATCTCGGAAACACCTATTTTTTCGACAAGGACGAGACGGACAAAGACAAATACGTTGTGTTTGCATGTGCGAAAAACGAAGAGGACTACATACGTGAATGGGTTGACCACAACCTGAGCATTGGGTTTGACAAGGTAATTATCGCCGACAACAACGACGACAATACCAAGTTGCCTTCAATTCTTTCTGACTACATAGAAAACGGAACCGTGCAAATATTCGATTGCCACGGCCTTGAAAAACTCCAACTGCATATTTACACCATGTTTCTGAATGAGTCGAATTATAAATGGTGTGCTTATTTCGACTGTGACGAATTTTTGGAGTTGTCTCAACACTCGTCAGTGAAAGATTTCCTTAAGAACATACAGGAAGATTGCGTCCTAATAAATTGGGTTGTTTTTGGCGGAGGCGGAAAATACCTAAAAGAAAACGGAACATTGTCAGAACGTTTTACCGAGCCGGTGCGTCCTCTGTCCCTGTTCAAGGAAAATTTCTATGTAAAGCCAATCGTAAGGTCCGGCGGTACGTTCAAGTGTTTCCGCACGACGCATTCTCCGGATCCAAAATATGTTCCGATTTACAATTTAGGCGGATATGAGCACGTACGCCATCAAAGCCATGTATATGCTCCGCCAAGGTACAAATACGCATATATCAGGCATTACTATACCAAATCTTTTGAGGAGTGGTTGGAAAACAAGGTGAAAAGGGGCTGGCCGGACGAAATGCCTGATTTGCTGAAAGCCGAAAACTATTTTCTACTCGAGAACAAGTCTGAGTTCGAGATAGACAAATACGTAAAGGGGTTGTTCATCGATAACAACGCTATGGAAGCGAATAAGGGGGAGTTGGAGCAAATGGTTAACTCCCATCGTGTTATCGTAATGAAAAGCACGGTAAAAAACCAATACGCGCTCGTTCTCGAATCCTTTTTCATAATGAAAAATTTCAAAGACAAGATAATTGTCTTTAAGGGGGACTATGTGGACGACTCGCTCTATTCCGCTTTTTTGGAGTACGGCTTAATGACGGGAAATCACGTCGCATTCGTCTTCAATGATATGGAGATAGCGAACGTTATTGCAAAATACGGATGCGATAATTCTTTTTATTGGATAAACTGTTTATGAAGAAAGTAATAGGGATATATTGCGGAGATTTTACCTACAATGGTAAGTCATGGGACAGCGACATAGTTCGTTCAGGCGGCGCCGGAGGCAGTGAGATATGGGCGGTTGAAGTGGCATCGGAGTTCTTCAATCTCGGGTTCCATGTGATAGTGTTCTGCCCTTGCGAATATTGGCATTTCGATTGGCAGGGCGTGGAATATGTTCCGTATTCAATGTTTGAAGGAAGGTGCCAATATCAGCATTTCGACTATTTCATTTCTTCGAGGCGTGCTGAGGAGATAACGCCTTATCTCGAATGCCCGAACATATACCTGATGTCACATGAAATTGGTATTTTTAACAAATACTGGGGCAACTTCGAGACATTCGAAGGGCTGAAGATGGACAAGGTGAAAAAAATAGCTGTACTGTCTGAATGGCATAAGAAAGCAACGCTTCAACTTTACCCGAAACTTAGGGAGGACCAACTGTTCATTACCCATAACGGGATTGATCAGTCGCTGTATGCCAATTCTAACGGCTACAAGAAAAGGAACATGATGGTTTGGTCCACCGCCTTGAACCGTGGTATGACGTTTTTCGGAAAATACGTGCTGCCAAAGATATTGAAAGCGGTTCCTGATTTTGAACTGAACATCTGTTCGTATTGCTTGGATATCAAGGGAGTTTTACCCGAAGGCCCGAACGTTCATTTTCTTGGCACTTTAACTCGCCCAGAATTAGCCGAACTGCAAAAGCAGGCTAAGATATGGATGCTGCCCAATTATGGCTATAATGACTTCGGAAAGCCCCTTCACGAGTCTTTCTGTATGAGTGCCGTGGAGAACGCGCTGGCCGGCAACGCCATTGTATGCTTCAACAAGGATGGGCTGACGACAACCCTTAGCGGGTACAACGGTATCATAAACGCCGATTGGTTTGACGACTCACCGGAAACACGAGATATTCCAGAAGAAGAGTTTGAACGCCTTTCCGATGAACTCGCTGAACGTGCAATCGCATATTTGCAGAACGATTCACTCAGGGATATGATGGCTACCGAAGCCAGAAGGATATGCACAAAGTACACTTGGAAAAACTCGGCAATGACGTGGCTGAGAGAGTGGGGATTGATATATGAATAGGAGTTATGCTTGGACGTAGATTGATATTTTATTTTTACATAACGCCGGGTTACAAAACTAACCCTGCGTATTCGATGCATTTTGCCTGTCTCAAAAAATATTCGAACGTTTTCGATTCAGCCAAATTTTTCCTATCGGTAGATGACACGAGTAACAAGGAACTAATTGCCGAGGTAGCATCGAAAATAGTGTCTTGCGGGTTTGTGGAGAATACCGATTTTGTCGTGGTTGAGAACTGCCCGTACAGGGAGTCCGCAATATTCAAGGAGGAACTGGCTGACAAACTCGATACGCTGTCAGGGCTCACGTTCTTTGGGCACACGAAAGGCGTAAGCAATGTGCTTAATCCGGATTATAACGTTGACTCAATACTTAAATGGATATTCGGGTGCTATTATTTGAGCCTCGAGTTTATGGATGAGGTGCACAACCAAACGCAGGTATATCAGCCTTTCGAACAACGTATGTTCTACGGCTCTTTTTTGAGGAATGTATTGCCTGAGAACGGAGGTGGGACAAAATACGGTCCCGAATACGAAGGAACATTTTTTTGGGTGAACTGTCAGAGGCTGTATGACTATTTGAAAGAAAACGAGATACCGCTCCCAAGAAATTTCGGGAGATTTTATTCAGAACGGTTTCCCGGTGATATTTTCCCAATCGGAGTTCGAATAGGCTCACACAAGTTTAGATATTTCCACGGAGAAGTATCGATGTATAACGACATTGACGTTGTGCTTCCACTCCTGCTGGATGACGACGAACTTTCCGTTTTCAATAAAAAATACAGCGAACTGATATGATAACGAAAAACATAGTGTTCCATTTTTACGCTCCCGAAGAGTTCGAAAACAACGAGGCTATCAAGGTTCACCTGGCCTGTTTGAAGCGTTATTCGCATATTTTCGATAACGCGCTCTTCGTCATATCAGTTAACAATATAAACGATACCACCCTGATTAGCGAGGCGGAAAAGGCGATAATTGACTGCGGGTTCAGAAACATCAAGTTCAAGGTGTCTGAGAACGATTGCTACTGCGAAGCGGTGACATTCAAAAACGAGATTGTTGACAAATTGGGCTCGTTTGACGGCATAACTTTCTTCGGGCATACGAAAGGTGTTACCAACGTGGTTAACCCCAATATGGACAAAATATCGGTGCTTAAATGGGTTGCTGGTATGTATTATCTCAACCTTAATTTCGTTGAGGAGGCTGAAAGGGTGCTTGTGAAAGAGTTCAAGTATTCGATGTTCGGGGCATACAAGGTGGTTGATGACAAAATAGAGAACGCGAACAGGCGTTGGTATGCTGGAACGTTTTATTGGATAAACACCAACCGTCTGGCGAATAATATGAAACAGCGTGGGATACAGATACCACGGCTGCACGACAGGGGTTATGCAGAGTTCATAACCGGTGAGCTGGATAATCTCGGTTCTCATGGGGACGTTTATTTGTTTCCGTTCGATTACGATACTGCGGGTTTTCTGATTGATTTCCTCCTGCTTAATGATGGAAGGGAGATAGCGAAATACAGAGAGTATGAAAAGGAACTTGGTATTTAGTTTTTATATATTTGACGGATGGGAAAATAACTTCGCCAACCGGGTACATTTAGCCTATCTCAAAAAATATCACAGTGTTTTTGATACTGCCGTTTTCATTGTCGTTTGCGACGATGTTTCAAACGTTGAACTAATATCCGGATTTGAAAAGAAGATAGTGGATATCGGATTCAACAATGTGGAGTTCAGGGTACGCAAAAACACGGTGCTCAGGGAAGCCGAACATTTTTACAAAGAGTTAGTTGGTCACTTGGGCGAATTTGAAGGCTCGGTGATGTGGGCTCACAACAAAGGTGTTTCCAACATTTACTTTGAACGGGAGTGGCTGTTCAACTGGCTGTCGTTTATGTATATTGGTACAGCCGGGCTAATTTCTGATTGTGAGAAAAAGATGTTCGAAAACTATTATGGCGGAGAGAAGTATTTTTACGGGGCTCCGTTGATAAAAGGGGAAGGCTTCGGAATATCCAATATGTACGGAGGAGGTTTTTTTGTCATGAACCCGCAGTCGATATTGAGGTCACTTGCCAAAAGCGGAAAGGAATTGCCGAAACTATCGAACAGGAGTTATGCCGAAGAGCTTCCGGGAAGCCTGTTCGGATTTGACAGGTTGGGGAGTTACAGAGACGCTTACATATTCGGGAACTACGCAGATTTTTATTCATACACCGACCCGGATTGGGAAGATGCGGAAAGG
Source organism: Paludibacteraceae bacterium (assembly GCA_017961765.1). Lineage (GTDB taxonomy): Bacteria > Bacteroidota > Bacteroidia > Bacteroidales > Paludibacteraceae > RGIG10190. The sequence continues at coordinate 5,372 of JAGCWQ010000115.1, forward strand.
ATTGTTTTTAATGGCATAACAGAAAAAATTGAAGAAGTAAAAGGCAATATATGGCAAGAGTTGAATACATAAACCAACTTATAAAGAAAAACGGGTACAAGACGTATTTGGAAATCGGCGTAGCCGTTCCTGATATGAACTATAATCTGATAGAGTGCGAAACGAAAGAGGGCTGCGACCCGTATTTTGACGCCCCGGATGACTATGCGTTTGGCGAACATGCGGAACGGCTTGAGTCGTATCGTAATTCTGTGACGTATCTAATGACATCGGATGAAATGTTCAGCCGTATGTCGGCGAACAAGAAATATGACATTATATTCATTGATGGGGATCACACGGAAGCCGGCTCGAAAAAGGATATTGTCAATTCCTTGAAACACCTGTCTGACGGAGGCGTCCTCGTCGTGCATGACGTCATTCCAAAAGGTGAAAAATATACGGGCGATGAAAGGCAGATTGATGAATGGTACGGAAACGTTTATAAGTCAATTTTGGATTTCGGGAAAGTCGGCGGTAGGTTTGCGTGTGTCAGGGAAGGTGAGTTCAACGGAGTTGCGCTTATTCCGAAACAGACGTTCACCAAGCCGCAGGAGGTTGAATTTCTTAAGAAAAGCGAGTATGATTGGTCGTATGTCGATACCGACATGGACGAAAAAATGCACGTAATCAACCTTGATGACTACGGTAAAAAAGTAATGATATATCATAACTGCGAATATCTTCTTAAAGAAGAACGCAGGCATTTCGATAAAAACGGGCGTATTGTTTTTGGTGGGACAGAATATTGGGTTACGGGTATTGCCGACAATCTTGCAAAGTGGGGATATAACGTGACGCTGTTTACCGATGTGCTCCTGTCAAATCAGGCGGAAGGCGTTTCATGTGCAAAAAGAGACAGTTACAAACTTTACGACTATTATGATGCCGCACTGATTACGACAAACATTGAAGTAACAAACAGCCTTAACTGCAAAAACATAATTCTTTGCCCCACATGCGAGTATTTCAATACCAACTTCGGCTCGTTCGCACCGGCAGATATGGTAGGATTTCTCTCTGAGTGGCAGAGAAGGCAGTTTGAGCAACTTTACAAAGTAGTCCCTGAAATCAGTTTCAGGCATTTTCTTCCTTGCAAATACGACGAATACGACGATTACCGGGAGTACGAGAAGGAGAACTCAATGGTTTGGTCTTCGGCACCGATAAGGGGGCTTAGATTTTTCATTGAGCGTGTTTTGCCTAAGATAAGAAAAGAGGTTCCTGATTTCAAACTTTATATTTGCGGATACGATGTCTCGTATTACGAAAAAGAGTGGGAGATTTATGTGAAGGGTGTCGGGCCTATGATAAATGCGGGCAAGAAAGAACTTGCAGAACTTCAGAAGAAATCTAAGATATGGGTTTACCCCAACATAGGCAGAAGCGAAACGAGCGGAAAATTCAAAGAGACATACTGCATAACGGCTGTTGAAAATGCTATGGCAGGAAATGCGATAGTGTGCTTCGCCGAAAAGGACGGCATATCAAGTACCCTTGAAGGATATGAAGGTTTGTTGCTTGACTGCCCGGTCAGAGACGAGGACGACAACTTCATGTACTATTACGAGGAAGCCGCCACTGTTTTAGCGAACAAGGCAATCGAGATATTGCTCAATGACGACTTGCGAATGTATCTGGCGGAAACAGCGAGAGATATATGCAAGGACTATACATGGGAAAAAGAAACGGCAATAATCAGTAGGGAAATAAGCAAGCGATGACAAAGAAACTCATATATTCCTTCTATATTTCAGAACCTACATACCATTTGAAGATAAATGACATTCATTTCAGATGTCTCGAACGGTATAAGGATTCATTCGACTGCGTTGATATCACCTTCATATTGGAGGATAGGGTTACGTGTATGGTGTATGCAATGCAGGCACAGCACAAGTTTTTGGATATTTTCGCCGGTAAGGATATACAGTTTTCTTTGATCGATAACAACGAGTTCAGGGAATCATACGTATTCTATCACAAGGTGGCTACCAAGTTAGACGACAACGAACTCGTATTCTTTGCCCACAACAAGGGTGTTTCCAACATAGGTACGTATGACGAAAGGCAGATATATACTTGGGTATGCGGAATGTATTATTATTCCCTGAACTTCATGGATGAGGTGAACTACAAACTCGTCGGGAGAAAGTTCTACTCATACGGGTCTTTCCTTACGAAAAACTATGAGCCTGAGCACCCAAACAAATACGGATGGTATTATATCGGCACTTTCTTCTGGATAAACTGCGTTAAACTCAGGTACTACATGTATTCGCAAGGCATTAAGGTTCCTGAAATGGGTGACAGATTCTATGACGAGGAGTTCCTTGGTAACATAATAGACGCATTCCCGTTGATAATGGCCGGGTGTCATGAAGAAAAATATCTTATGGACTGTTACAACTACTACGAGAGTGCGACAGAATTTATGAAACTGATATACGACACCAAGGCGGACGGTTTCGATGATTTTTATAATGAAATGACAGCATAATGAAAAAAAGCATTCTTATTACAGGCAACGCCGGACTTTTAGGCTCCAAGTTTGCCGATTGGATTTTGGAAAACCATCCAGAGTATGAGGTGGTGGGCATTGACAATCTTTTTGGTGGATACATTGAGAACGTAGACCCAAGAGTGGTATTCTACAGACGTGACCTGTCTTCCGATAAACTCACCGATATTTTCGATAGACATGAGTTCGAATATGTGTTCCATTTTGCGGCGTACGCAGCGGAGGGGCTTTCACCGTTTATGAGGGTCTTCAATGACAAGAACAATATGTTGTCAACCGACAATATAATCAATGAGTGCATAATGCACGATGTGAAAAGGTTGGTGTATACTTCTTCAATGTCTGTCTATGGTTGGGGAGCATTTGAAGGCAAGGTGTTCGATGAGAATGACGCACCGGCGCCTATTGATCCGTACGCAGTGTCAAAATATGCCTGTGAAATGAATATCAAGATTGCAGGCGAACAGCACGGGCTTGACTGGTGTATTATACGTCCGCATAACGTGTACGGAGAGAAGCAGAATATTTGGGACAAATATCGTAACGTCTTAGGCATTTGGATGTACCAAATTCTCAATAACAAACCAATGCTGATATATGGTGACGGAGAGCAGACAAGGGCATTCAGTTACATTGACGACTGTTTGCCTTCGTTCTGGAATGCAGCCGTATTAGAAAAGGCATCCAAAGAAATAATCAATGTCGGAGGTGAGCGTGGCTATTCTATCAACGAAGCCGCCGAACTGCTATGCAAGATAACCGGATATGACAAGGTGGAGCATAGAGAGGCGAGGCACGAAGTTAAGCACGCCGTTCCAAATCCTCAGAAATCTATCGATGTTCTCGGGTATGAACAGAAAACTTCGCTCGAGGAAGGACTCAGGAAAATGTGGGAATGGGCTAAGAAACAGCCTGACCGTCACCAATACAAGTGGGAGAACTACGAAATAACGAAGGGCATATACAGCTATTGGAAATAAATGATTTGCGGCGTTAAAACAAAATCTGTCTCGCATTTTCATGCGGGAGATGGTTGGAAAACTAACCGTGCGATTAGGATATGGCTTGCGTGCTTCGCCGAATATTCAGGTATGTTTGACGAGTGCACCGTAGTCGTGGCGAGCGATCACCCGGAAGACAGGTACTTCAACAATGAAGTCGTTACTGAAATAACGAAACATTGTTTTTGCAAGAACGTTGAAATAAAGATTGTTGAAAACACCTGTTACCGTGAGTCAAAGACTTTCTATGACGAAATCGTACAGAAGAGGTTTGACGGGCTCACGTTTTTCAACCACACAAAAGGCGAGACAAACTATGCCGAACATGACAAGGACAGCATTGACGATTGGATAATAGGTGCGTGGTTCCTGTCCTTAATGGATATGGAGGACACGGTTCCCGTTCTTTTGCATGCAGGGAGTAAAAATGCGGGCTCGTTCTTTTACGGCTCTTTCTCAATGATTAACAAAGACGGTTCAATACCGGCGGATTTATGCTATCACGGAACCTTCTATTGGACGAACATGGAGTGGATAAGAAACGAGATAGGCAGCGGCCTAAAATGCGAGATACCCGCATTGTCTTCAAGGCTGTATGCTGAAAAGTTCCCAGGCTACATTCTGTCTCACTGGCCGCCGGTAAGCGGTTCCAATGGGGCTTTTTTGCTAAAAGGGTTTAGGGCATTCAATTTTTACCTACCTCTCGATATGTATAGCGGCAACTCAGCCTATCGGTGCATATATACTTTGGCAGAAAAATATGGCTCCTGGGTAATGGAAGGGTTCAAGAAACTTAAAGAAAAAGTAAACAACGAATTGGCTAAACATGAAATATCTAACTAAACTGTGCAACAAATATGAGACGGACAAAGGAACCGAGTTTGGCTCAGCGCATGGGTTTTCAGAGTTCTACGACTTCTTTTTCAGGAACTTTGAATATCCGCGAATACTTGAAATAGGCGTCGGGAACGGTGGGTTCGAGAAAGCGGTTAACGAATATTATGACGGAAACTGCGAGATATATTGCATTGACATAAGGGATTGCAGTGAATTTTTTGAAGGCTACGAAAACATACATTTCATACAGTGCGATTGCGGAGTTGAAGAAAAGGTGAAAGAAGTGGTTTCAAATCTTCTAAAAAGCGGCAAATTCAACGTCGTAATAGAAGATGGCTCGCATTTTTGGAACCACCAGTTCATTTCGCTTTTGTATTTCAGGCGGCTTGTCAAGAAGGGAGGCTATTTTATCCTTGAAGATTTGCACACATCCTATGAAAACGCGTTCTCTCAAGGCAGTAACGTAAACGAAACTCCGTTGCAGTTCGTATCGACACTGCTGCCATGTAGTTTTTACACATCTGCAGAAAACAGAGAGATACAAGATTCGATAGACTCATGCGTGCTGTATTCGAGAAATAACGAAAAAAGGGATAGTGGAAGAAACACACTTTTCGATAGAAGTGTTACGGCAATTTTAAAAATAAAATAGAAAATGACTAAAAGGCTTATTTACTATTTTTATCTTACAAAAAATTTTAAGGAGAACAGGGCTAATAGAATAAATCTTGAATGTTTGCGTAGAGCCGCGAATATTTTTGACTATTCTGACGTATATTTGTCTTTGGATGATACATCGGATTTGGAACTTATACACGAGGCGGAAGCCGAGTTCCTGTCAATGCCGTTTAACGGTAACATATCCTTCACCGTGATAAAGAACGGAAAGTTCTGCGAATCGGAGATTATCAAACGTGAAATCGTGGATAAGATAAGCACCCTCGATTCGTTGGTGTTTTTCGCCCATGCAAAGGGCTATAAAACCATAGACACGTATAAGGATACGAACCTTGAAGGTATACAGAAATGGATTGTCGGGTGCTATTTCCTGTCCTTGGCGTATATGGACGAGGTTGAGAAACTTATCGATGGGGAAACAAGCATATGCGTTTACGGTTCGTTCCCTATATGTGCACAGAAAAAAATCACGGAGGACGACCTTTCGGAGTTCACCAACATATTTCCCGGCTATATCAAGAACAATTGGTATTACTCAGGAACGTTTTTCTGGATCAACACAAGCAAGTTGTATAACTTCATGCAGGTGTTCTCACCTGAAATGCCGAAAATGGTAGACAGGTATTACGGTGAGAGATTTTTAGGGAACCTATTCAAGTATGACAGGAACGGAACCTCGCACAACAGCAGATACATGTTTCCGTGCAACTTCTATAATCCCGGTATAGTCGAAAGTGCCCTGGACTTCATTTTGGAGGGGGACGAGCACGCACAGTTTTACGAATTTTATGACGAAATAATTTCAAACGTATGATAGAGGTACTTTATATAGCCACTGACAGTTACGCCGAATACAGGCATTTTTTCTTCTCGACGTTCAAGTATTTTGCACCCGGCCGGAAGAAGCACATTACCATTCTCAGCGATGGCATGGAAGACTGTGACGGAATAATCTTGGAGGACGGAACAAAGGTGAACGTAATCAAGATGTTCGACCTGTTCTATCCGTGCATCAACATGCACAAGCCGTATTTCATTGAGCAGTTGCATTTCGACGCCGATTACATTTTTTATTTTGACGCCGACACTGCATTCAGGAACGTACCCGGATACGATTGGGACGCCATGTTCAAGGCGTTGGACGATGGTCAGGTGCTCATTTCGAAACACCCGATATACGCACTGAAAGACGGAGAAAAATTCCTTGATTGGAAAAAGGAGGAGTGGATTGCGAATTTCTGCTCTTCCAATATGACGGAAAAGGACCCTTCAAAACAGTCGTACATCAAGTATGACACGTACACGTACACAATTTCTTCATTCTTCGCTGCAAGGAATGACATTATGGGCGTACTAGACAGGCTAATCATTAAGATGACGAGGAACGACCTATCCCGTGCATCGGGGCACCATATCCCTTCATTCTTCGACGAAAACTATTTCAACGCCCTTACGAGCGATTTCGAGAATGGGACGCTCAACGACGGGCTGTATTTCTCCATCAAACAGTACAGCCAACTGTACGGTATGGACGACAAAACCGATGCATATCCAGATTCTTTCATTTATCAAAAGGGCTTCCCCGATTATAAAGTCAACAGGAGATGAAGACGCTTATTTGCTGCATAGTGAAACAGGAAAACCTCTACCTGAGGGATTTCATTGAGTATTACAAAAATCTGGGAGTCAACAACATACTGCTGTATGACAACAACGACGAGAACGGCGAATACCCGCAGCAAGTAATCGGCGATTATATTGCTAACGGATTCGTGATATACGAGGATGTCAGGGGTAAGTACAGATACCAACTTCCGGCATATACTGAGTGTTACGAAAAATACAAGACGGTATATGATTGGATAGGCTTTTTCGATGTGGACGAGTATTTGGAAATCCTTGACGGAAGAAACGTCAATGAGTTCCTGTCTGACGAGCGGTTTAACGACTCAGACGCGGTTTTCGTTTATTGGCTGATATTCGGGGACAGCGGGCACCTTCATTACGAAAACAAGCCCGTTTACGAGAGATTCGTACAATACAAGGAACCCGACGCATACAGCAATACCTTCAAGGTGTTCTTGAGGTGCAACCCGAACCTTTACGTCAACTTTTTCGACGCAAACATGTTTAGTTGGACGCTGACGGAAAACAGGGATTTCGTCATTACGGACACAATGGGCGTAAGGATACGTGGCGGATACGAATATCAGGATTTCTGCTATGAAGGGGCGTTGCTGAAACACTACAATACCCTGTCGATAGAAGAGTTCCTTTATCGAAGGTTCGGAAGGCGTTCATACGCTGACAGAAACAGCAATTTCAACAAAGAGACGGTGATGAACATATTCTACACCATTAACGAGATGACGCCGGAGAAAGAAAAGATAATCAACGATTTTTTCAATAAGTTTGAATTTGAAGACGATTTGCTCAAATGAGACCATCTATTTCAGCCATCATAATTGACCCTCGCAAGAAGGAGCACGACTACGAAGGTGTCCGTACTCCGAAGTTCTATCATAATGGAGCCACCAACATAGATTTGATGGTGTTGGACAGTTCTGAAAATATTCTGTCAAAACTGAATCAGTTTCGTGGGTTCGACAGCCTGATAACCATCGGTGAAGGGATAGATTTCTCCGTCCTCAGCAGACTCACGTTCGAAGTGAGAAAAAAGTGGGTTCATTTTGATGAGTTCAACACAGAGAGCATAGTCAATGCCATAGTCAGCACGTTCCTCACAAACATTAACAGGGACAGGACGGACAGCGAACTGTTCTCTATTTTTACCTGTACTTACAAGACGACGAAGGAGCAGATAAACCGGCTTTACAACTCGCTCCTCAATCAGACATACGCCAATTGGAATTGGTGGATATTGGACGATTCGCCTCAGTATTCCAACGTGTGCGACAATTTGCTCAAACTTAGGGATCCGAGAATCTTCATCATAAAAAACGTATCTGACCACGGAAACATAGGCTTCAACAAACATATCATAGCATCTGCGTGCGATGGTGATTATTTAGTCGAAGTTGATCACGACGACGAACTGACGCCGGACTGCCTCAAACTGCTTAAACGTGCTTTCGATACCTACAAGGATGTCGATTTCGTCTATTCTTATGCGATGGAGGAAATGGACGGTGAGCCCATAACGTATGGGGATAATTTCGCATTGGGACAGGGAAAGTACGAAGACCAGGTAGTAAACGGAACCGTTTATAGCGTTGCCACCACGCCTGACATAACCGCCTTGACGTTGCGTCACATCGTAGGGCTACCAAACCATGTAAGGTGTTGGAAAAAGGAGTTCTACCATAGGATAGGCGGGCATAATATGGAACTTGCGGTGCTGGACGATATGGACTTGCTGATACGCACGTACCTCAACGGAAAGATTTGCAAGATACCAAAAGTTCTGTACATACAGCATGAGGGCTCGTCAAACGACGCAAATGGGCGCGGAAGTACCACGCAGGGTAGCAGACTGCCCGAGATAGTCAGGTTGGGCGTTTACCTGAAAGACAAATACGACAAAGCCATTCACGATAAGATATTGTCTGATGGGTATGATGACTATATTTGGAACGAAAACGAAGGATATAGCGTACTTAGTTCCAATAACGGGGTTCTGCCGGCATATAATTACACATTAACGGATCTGGACTAATGGCAGCGGAATACGATTTTGGCGAAATAGGCTCTTTTCCGAAATACGAAGAGGACAGGGATAAGTATGTGGTGTTTGCTTGTGCGAAGCACGAGAGCCCATATATAAGAGAGTGGGTTGAGCATTACCTCGGGATAGGGTTTGACAAAATATTCATTGCCGACAACAACGACCCGGACGACAATTCGCTTTATGAGGCGATATCGGACTATGTACACGACGGAAAGGTTCAGATATTCGACTGCAGGGGAAAATACGCAATACAGGTTCTAATGTATTCCAAGTTCTGTGAGATTGGGCATTATAAATGGTGCGGATATTTCGATTGCGATGAATTTTTTGAAATGGGCGTCTATGACAATGTGAAGGAATTTCTTGGAACCCTTGACGAGTATGACTGTATTTCGTTCAACTGGCTTCTTTTCGGCCCTAACGGAGAAACGTTCAAAAAGGACGGGCGTGTTGTAGACAGGTTCCCTAAACCCGTTTCCCCGGTACTCTACCTGAAAGAGAACGTGTTTATCAAATCAATCGTAAAAGGCGGGGAAGGAAGGTTCCCACAATGCACTTTCAACGGCTCCCATATTCCAACGACAACCAATCCTGATATAAAATATTCAATAGGCGGATATAACGAGCCGTATAGAAATAAAACGATACACGCACATTATCCTCCGAGTTATAAGTTAGCGTACATACGCCACTATTATACGAAGTCCTACGAGGAGTGGCGGGTGAAAGCCGGAAGGGGCTGGCCGGACGACGTAGAAAGATTGGACCTTACACGCTTCTCTTTGTTCAACGAAACGTATGGTGTGCCTGTCGAGAATTTTTTGTCCGGACTTTTCAACGATACGCATAAAACTGCGTTGGAATGGAAAGAAATATTGGATAGTTATTCGGTTATTAAACTCACCAATGGAGGCGAATTCGTGTATCCGTTTATCATGAGCACAATATCTTTAATGTGCTACGGATCCGGACGTACGTTCGTTTTTGCTGACAGCCACATTGATGACGCAATGTATGCGATATTCCTCGAGTACAGCCTGATAACCGGCAACAAGATATGCTTTGTCAGGAACGACAATGAAATGTGGCGGGCTTATGAGATACACCACAAATGGAACGAGCCAACCTACTACATAATAGGATACAGTTAAAAAAAACCACCGATTTCTCGGTGGCTTTTTTGTTAGTTGGCTCTCCAATAGTCTCCGTGTTCCGCAATGACGTTCGCATTGGAAACACCTTGTATGTAAGAGTCCTGCCCGTTTCTGTACGTTCCGTCGTGGCGCTTCGGCTCGTTTGCTCCCCAATCCCAGAACTGAGGAACTGCACCCTTCGTCTGATTTGCATTGGACATGAAGCCGTCGACGTTGTTGATACTCCTGTTGTTGAGCGGAGATATCAGTGTCTGGCTTACGTTAGGAACGCTACTTATACCGTTAGAAGACAGCATGTAGGAAATGTTCGTCAGTCTCGTGAGCTGTGAGAATATTGAGTTAGGTAGCATTTCTGCCGCCACGGTGGCGCTTGCACCCGTAACCCAAGTACTGCTTGCCCAGAAAGAAGACAGATTTGTCACTCCCTGTACGGGGTTGAACAGCGTTTCAGGTATCATTGTATGACCCCATATCTTAGTTCCTGAGAACATAGCAGACAAATCTGCGATGTTCCTCAACGGAGCAAACAGATTAGGATAGTATGCTACGCCCATATCTTCGATATTAAGCCCTGTTGCCCAACGGTAAGGGTACAACCCCACATTAGACGAGAAAACGCCTGTAACAGCCGTTAAAGCGGCAAGAGGCTCAAAGATTGCCGTAGGTATCTTACCCCTCAGTCCCTTGATTGCTCTGGTGTCGAAGTTATATTCGCCAGAACCGCCTGCAAGAGTATAAGAAACGTTTGTCGAAGCATCGTTTACGCAGTACTTGAAAATGTCAGGAGGGCAGAAGTAGTTCGTGATTGCGAATACTTCCACGTCAGGGTCCTGAACTGACATTCCGAAGAACTCGCTCCTCATTGCAGGTGAACTCTCTTCCGACATATATGCGGAAGTGAATTCCTCAGGGAGGTCGTTTATGTTAACGACAGGGTATCCATACTCATCAGTAGGTATTGAAGCCGTGACTTCGCTTACCGATACGTGGAAATTAGCATCGTTGTCGAAAACAAACTTGTTCCAAATTCTCTTGTACGGATCAAATGCACCGTTCAAGACGTACTCATTTCCGTTCAAGAGATATTTTATTGGATTGTAGTGAGGGTTAGGCTCAGTAATGTCGTCCAGCGTTTCAACCGTAGCATGGTACTGCGTCATTGAGGTTGCAGTGAGGTTTGAAAGGCTGCTTGACATATTCTGAACTGTCCTGTTGATAGCCTTGTACGTGCCTTCGAACGTGGTATAGTCAGAACTACTGATGCTTCCGACGGTACCTCCGTCACCGGTGAGGCCAAGGGCGTTCGCCTGTGCCTCTGTGAACCCGACAACAGGTGCTTCTGTGTAACTCTTTTCCTGCTCCTGATAGAAGAGTTTGAAAGGTATCTGTCCTATAACGCTTATACCTTGGAACACAGCCTCGGCGTTGATTATAGACATATCCTTGAAACCTTCTCCCGTAAGTGCGCAGCGAATGGATTTAGACATGTTCCTGAACAGCCTTGATACATTCGTGAGTTTTTCGCAATCGTCGAACATTCTACCAGGAATGGAAACGAATATATCAGATTCCCTGTTATTTTCGGCGTCGAAGTTCTTCAAGTTGATGATTCCATCGAACAATGAAGGTATCTCCTTGAGTTTGGTACAGCCGTTGAAAATCAGATAAGGGAAATCCTGCCCGTTGCAGTCGTCGTGCTCATATTGATCAGCATTCTCAATGTAGAACTCGCCGTTTGCAAGGTATTTTTTCAAACCTGGTCCCGTAAACGAGCCACAGTTGGTGTTGTAGTTGTTCTGCCAATCACCGTCAGTCTTGTTCGAGTTGTGAGCGTTACCAATGTAAGCAATGGTAGACTTTATTCTTTTGAACAGGCTGTTTCCGATAGGGAACACAACACAGCCTCCGTCTTCTCCGTTTACACTGTCATGATTTCCGCTTTTGAATATGAACGAGTGCGTTATAGAAGACAACGCATTAGGATATACACCTTCTTCATCGGAGTATTCACCGAACAGGTTCCTAAGTGAACCGTATCCGTCAATGTTCACGAAGCAGTCTTTAACTGCGACAAGTTTCGTGTTATGGCGGAACAGTTCGGTAGAATCGTACTGCTCGCTACCGAAATCAATGCCGGCATTGTTGAAACTTGACTCAATTACTTCCAAATCGTTAAGATTTGACAGTAGTACGGAATCCTGTAGATAGAATGTTTCATCCACACCTGGGTTGAAGCCCTTAAGCGTCTTGATACGGCAGTTTTCCGGGAAGAAACAAGTTTCGAGTGTGTTTATCTTATAGTCGCCGGAGAAGACGTAGTTGAACGTCGTCAGGTTGTCGATAAGCGGATCCAACAGCACGTTTCCGCCCGTAGGATTTCCGTGGTCGTCGTACATCGGGGATGAAAGCGTTCCACCTATCTGACAGCCGTTGAATATACCGTCTATGCAGTTTACACCGGTGCATTTGTAGAACGCGTCAGCCCTCATAGGTACGTCGTCGTCAGTAATGACATTAGAGCAACCGTTAAACAAGTCATTCAGGTTCTCCGTGTTCTCGTCGCACATGAAGAGTATGTAGTACGCGTCGTTTATGTCGCAGTTCGTGTTGCTGAACCATCCAGTCAAATCCGTATTGTCGAACGTTACGTTCGTGTAGTACGGATCTTCTGACGAATACACGAAATCGACAGTTTTCTTTGACGTATCCGAATATCTTCCATCATGGTTGAGATAGAAGTTCCTCATGCCATTGAAAGGACTCGTCAATATCTTGATATATCCGAAGATTTTAACCAAGTTTTTCGTGCCTTCCTTGAACGACTCGTCGGTTATCTTGAACGGTTCCGCCTTGTTCGTTCCGTCATCATTGGCTACCCTCATATATTTGAGGGAGTATATGTTCCTGAGGATAAGACCTTCGTCATCCAACCCGACAAACGGGGTGGCGTCGAATACGTAATACTCAGAACCGCTTTCTTCCTCATACATCTCCACGTCAGCCTCGCCATATCTGAAACCTCCGAAGTCGTACACGTTGTTTATTTCCAAGTATCTCACGTTGGATAGCAACGCTTTTTCAGGAAGGGTAACAGGTATGCTCGTCTCCAAGTTCGTGAGCACAATTCTCTCGAGCGGAGAACCGTTTACGATAATTGACAGATGGCTGTTTGTACAGCCGTTTATTGAAATTTCTTTCAATGAAGGGTTGTCGTACAGTTTTATCGTAGAAAGTTCGCTGCAAGAGTTTATCGTCACAGAAGACAGCGTTGAGTTACCGCCTATCTCCACTGATGACAGAGAGTTACAGCTGTTAATGGCGACAGATGCCAACGAATCGTTGTTGTTTGCTGAGAACGTTCTGAGTGAACGTTTGTCGTCTATTGAAACACTTTGTATTCCGTCACAGTTGGTTACGCTGAAGTCTCTAAGGCTATCGCAGCCGTCTATGTTGATAGACGTTAGTTTGTTCTGATTAGTCAGAGCAAGATTACCAATCTTTGAGTACTGGACGTTGAGGTAGTCGAGGGCACTGTCAGGCAGACGGAGCGTCGATACGTCAGAGTATGATATATCAACCCTAAGCACCTTTTTAAGGCCTTCCAAGTTAAGTGAGCACGTTGTATCCGGTGCCTTTGTATTGCTGAGGTTTACGGCCTCCAACGGGCTCTCATTGTTATACCTAACGGCAGAAAGCAGGAACTGTCCTACACCGTTTTCTTGGATAGCAGGAGAGCCGTTCACATTGAATGACTCCAATGACCTCAAACTACCCGTAGGGTTCTCGTTTGAAATACCTCTAAACGCGCCTTCCAAGCCGGAGAGTTGTGAAAGTAGGGTAGAACCTGCTATGAACAACGCCGTATTGGTACTTGAAGCGTTTGATACGTATACCGTTTCCTCTGCGGTGTTTGAAGCGATGTAGAATTTTGCACCGCCCGTTGAGTTACCGAATCCAATTCTCACAAACGTCGGAGTAACCGATTTAAGTTTGAATGGAATTACTGACTGTGTTTCAGGGTAGAACGCACCGACAGCAAATGCAGAAGAAGACAGATAAGGAGAGTCCTCATACGTATTGGTTATCGTCGTATAAGGTTTAGGGTCAAATACGCCGTCAAGGAAATAGAAGTGGTTTTTCAACCATTTCCTCACGTATTCAACTCTGGTTCCGTGCAGGAAGCCAGTTGAAGATTCAGCGGCTTGTGTGTCTTCGTCAGAGAACGTATCCGTTTTGATGTACTTACTGTTATAGTCGCAGTTGTAAATGATTTCACCGCAGGTTTCAACCCTGTCTGACATCATTTTGACGAACTTTTCAGAAGTTGACAAATCGCTGCCCGTCTTTCTTGCGTCAGCCCATGCCTGTATGTAGTAGTCAGGGTTACCCCTTGTTCCTATCATAGAATACATGAACTCAGGATCCCTGAAAACTGCCCACAGTTTAGACAGGTAACCGGAATAGCCGAGACCATCCAATGAGTCGTGATATTCAAACGTTGCACCCATAACAGGGTCGTTCGTTACCTTGTCTATTGCGACATATACCGGTGTATCTTCGGTACCACGGTTTGATATACCGAGGGCGGTATCCATATCGTAGAAACAAGGCCACCACTTGTTTCCGTTATCCCATGTTCTGAGCGTCAGGTTCTTTGCAAGTGAGTCGGTCATACCGAAGGCGTTCGCAACAATGAAATAAGCGACACAGTTGTCCAAGTCAATTTTCTCAACCACAGACATATAGTCAGTGCCCTGGCTGATAGGACGGTCGCCATCTATGGCGTATGAAATGTTGTCGTTTACTACCGTTGCTTTGTAAGGCCAGATTCCGTCGAATTTCGTTGTCATTGACGAACTTATCTTTGCCTGAGCAACTGCCCTGAAAAGATTGCAAAGCCCGGTAAAAGAAGGGTCGTTTCTTGGATCGGAAATCGTAGGATACCTGTACTTACCAAGTACTGAAACAACCGAAGGATCAAATTGTGTCCATGTCGGGTGTTCCAACGTTGAGGTGTTCGCTTCGTTATCGAACTCGAAACTCTTGATGTCGTTTATAGAAATTCCGCCGAGATTATCCATTTCCTTGTAGTAGGTGATTTTTCTCGGTGTGCTTTCCTGTGCGGTATCTCCACGGCTGAAGCACTGCAGGAATTTCATACCCATATTGTAGTATGAGAAACGGCCAAGGTTGAATGAGTAGATACCCACGAATGAATACGCCTGCTCAGAGTCAAAGTGAATGAACAGGAGGATAGGGAATCCTTCAAGCGTGTGCTTGATTGTTACGTTCTCATCGTAGTCAATGTATTCGGTTCCGCCATCAATCTTATGGGTTCTCGTAGCACCGTTAGGTTCAACTTCCTTAGGCCTGTTGCTTTCAAACCTCTGCATTACAGGGTTAGGGCTGAACAGTGAGGAGTTGTTAACCCATTCGCCAATCACGGCGTTGTTTGCGTGAGAAGAGTCAACAACGTCGGCTTTGAGCGTGAACTGCTTCTCAGGGAACCATGTCTTTTTAGGCTGGAACAGTACAGGAACGGTTTCGCCGTCTATCTGCACAGTCTCATCGGATATGATTTCAAGGTTCTTAATTCGGTACGTCAAAGTACTTGTACCCTGAAGTGACACTTTCAGCCTGAAACCTGTCAAATCGGTTCCTGTTTCAGGGTCAAAGTATGTCATGACTGCATCGTACGAAACGCCGGTTTCTGACACCGTGTGCTGGCTTAGGAAGTAATCTTTTGTGAACTTTCCACCGTCGGCAAAATTCAGCGTCATTGTTGGTATATTGCTGTTTCGCTTAATGTAGTCGATTTGCGTTTCCGTGTAATCGAGCCTATAGTCCTTTGCGTTCGTATCGAAGAAATACGTATCAGCAGTTCCGCCGGTGAAGAAGTTCTTAATCTTCCAAGCCGCATAGTCTCTTTTTACGCTTCCGTCGTTCTCAGAACCGTCAAGGCGGGCATTCTTGCTGTTTACTATGATTTGCACATCGTTCAGAAGCTGAGTGTATATGCTCAGTTCATAAATGTTCACGTCACAGAAATTCTCATACTGAGACAGCCTATAGTTCGTACCGAGGACTATTCTGTTAAGGAACTGATACATTTCGTCCTTGTGGATTGCGGAAGCAATGTTCAATATTCCGTTAACGTATATTTTTGCAATTCCTGCGGCAGGATCGTATGAGAAGTCGACGGTATGCTTGGTACCCGGAGAAATGTTACAAGATAGTGGCTCGTCACCGTAAGTAGGCGACCAGTAAACCTTGTCAAGATCAACCCTTATACCTGATACGAGTTCGTTTGTTGCGTTGTCGTTCTCGCCCCAGAGGAATATCGTCTTGTTTACGTTTGCAACATCGTCTCCCATAAACGTAAGCGATATGGTGAAGCCCATTGAGTTTCTTTCAGAAGTCATGAACTGTATTTCACGTTCATACCTTGAAAGATCCGCAATCGCATACGCCCTGTTTTGGAGACGCAGATATCTAGGAGACGAACTTGATATGAGGCCACTGTTGTCGTTTCCGTTGAAAACGTTAATCTCGTTTACAACTGTTGCACCGACGGTTTCACCCTCAACGCCGTCCGTAATCATATAGACGTAATCGGTTACCGTTGATGTCCACGTGTTTCTTGCAGCGTCTGTAACATTTTTGTTATTCCAAGACGCAAGCATGGTTCCCTTGGTGTATCCGCCTCTGTTTGGATACTGCCTTGGGAATATTTCAGAAGTAGATTGTACTACCCTGAGCCTTTGGCTGACTTCCGTGATACGGTTAGAACCGGCACCCCATACTTTTATGTAAAGGGTGATTTCATCATCGACGCTGTATAGCATATCAGACAGCGTGTACTGAGAATACACCGTAGTCTCAACCTTAGCATCTTTGTTGTCGGTGTAAACCGCACCTTCCTCTCTCAGGTCGTTGTCGTAGTATGAGCCCAGAATTCTTTCTGCAACACCGTTTTTGACTATTTTTGCTGCGTAGTAAACACGTGATATCTGCAACGGCGCATAACATTTGAAGTTATACATCATTGTAGAATCAACCTCAACGTCAATCGGTTCAGAAGACTGAGCGTTACCGTTAACGCCAAATGATATAGTCAAATCGTCAGGGTTGATAACCTTGACACGGACTTGAAGTCTTGACGCAACGGCTTCGACGTTTCCGACACGGGCGGTGGCGTCTATGTAAATAACGTATTGCTCACCGACAGAAGGGTTAGGGACGATATCCCAGAATCTTACGCCGGGGAGTTCACCGTTAGGGAGTTTTTGGTTTTCCGTAGTCCTGTTCTCAGGAAGTTCTATCGTTTTCAGAACCGCCTCACCTCTAAGCACGGAAATCGTGGTAACGGAACCAACAAGACCGTTTGACATGACAAGCGGAATGATACCCGTGTTATCATTTTGCATGATACTGTAGATACCATTCTCATAGTTTGTCGTGGCGCCGGTATCAAACCATATTGACAGGGAAGAGCGGTAGATTTTGAATGAGAACGTCAGTGACATACCATATATGGTAGTCGCTTTAATCAAAAAGTCATGCTCTTTCTTATCGTTTTTCGTCAGGTCCAGTTGAACGGTTATTTCTTTTCCGAGTTGGGTTTCCTTTTTCTGAGAAACGTCCATATCATACTGATAGGTGTATGTGCACGTTTCGTTTTGAGAACCGCCCGTAATCATGAAAGTAACCGTCAATCCCGTCTCGTCCACGTATACCGAACCAGCATTGGTTACGTTCATAGGGGAAGTAACAACGATACCGTAGGAGGTGATGGTTCCACCACCTCCTCCGCTTCCACCGCCGCCGCCATGTTCGGCAAGCCACGACACGTTCCTTTGGAGCCTGGATATGTCGTCGCTTATTACCGAGAGCGTTTCGTCCAATGTCGTGTTAGCCCCCTCTTCTGTAACGTAGTTCGGGTTCGTTACTGCGACATCCGTGTCGGAAATTTGCGTGCCGTCCTCCATCTGCTGTATGATGGTAACTTCCGGCCCGTAAATGTTTTCCCACTTTTGAGTGCTCTCGTTGAATTTTTTAATTGTTTTCCCCATTGTAAATGCGGATTGTTTTTTTATTTGCTTATTTCGATAACCCTTGTGTCAGACATTGCTTCCGTATTTGACATACTTGCAATACCGTTGATAGAGAATATTCTGGTGTTGTGTCCACCAATGCTACCCTCTGCGGTTGCAGTTGTTGCGCAATATCCGTTTCTTGTGTAAGGGCCATCGATGTTGATATCGAATTTTCCTTTGTCGTTGAAGGCGCCGTAAACCTTTCTTACGTTACCCGTAATCTTGGTAGGGGTGATTTCCCATACGGTATAGAACGGGAACTTCTGGTGGTCGTTTACGGTTGGAGCCGTAATGTCGCCGCTATCGCTTGCAGGATAGTAGTACCTCAACCAAGGGAGGTTCCAGCTAGGGAGTTCCTTGTTAGAAGTATGCTTGTATGATGTTGCCTGTGACATCGCATACACGACAGGAGTCTTCCCTTCGGGAACTTCGTCAGCCATAATGAACTGAGAAAGTTCCGCAAGTCTTTCGCAACTTGATTTCAGCGTAGAGCCGTTGAACCACGTGTTAGGATACTTGCATCCGTCTGCGGCGTTTTCAACCAATGACGTTGCACCGTCGAACTCAGCCAAAGACTCTGCATCGACAACGATGATAGGTTTCATTGAGTTCACAGTCCTAACTCCGTCTGCGTAAGTTACGTTCTCGAGGATAGGATAGCTGGTTGCCTGGGTGTGTTTGTGTCCACCGAATACCAACGGAATGTTGTGGTTCTGGCAGAACTCACTGAACCAATATTCCTTACCGATAGGCGTGTTGGTGTTTGCGTTACTACCGCCTCTTTCGGACTTTATCGTGTCACCTGCAACAGCCTCAGGAGTGAGGATGGTGAATGGCATTTCGTGGCAATATGCTACCACCCAGTCTTTGCCTTCCTTGTATTTGTTAACATCCCTCTCGCACCATGCTTCAATCTGAGGATAGAAGTAGCCGTATTTGTTGGCGCCGAAGTTGTATCCTTTTTCGCCTTCTTCTGCAATGGACTTTATTTCAGTATTCATGCAAAGGAAGTGAATCTTTCCGTAGTTGAATGAATAGAGTGAAGGAATGTAATAGGTGGTTTCACCGGTGTAACCCGTGAAAATAGGAAGGTTGTCAGGGTCGGATTCGAACGTGTAGTAGAACTCGATGTTCTCGTGCCACAGTTTATCGCTGTCACCATCTGAACTCTTACCAACTTCGTACAGGTCTTTAAGTGAAAGGTCGTTGTTACCAATCGTAGCCATTTCTTCCAAGTCCTGCATCCTTACGTCTTCGGCATTGAAGTAGTCGAGCCATTCGCCCACGCGGTTACCGTTCTGAGTCATGTCGCCCGTGTTAACCATGAACTGCAAATCGTTGTTCTCGTCCATGATTGTCTTGGAAGCGGCTTCCCATATTCTGTACTCATCCCAGTTAAATCCTTGCTGATCAGAAGTCTGAACGAACTTGAAGCCGTTCTGAACGCTTTCCTTGCTGCGTACGGTGAATGATTTTACCGGTGTGCAGCCGTCGAGGTTAGGCGTTCCATCCTGATTTTTCTTTCCGGCCAGGTATTCATACTGTCCTGCAGTAATACCGCTCATAATGAATTTGTTTGCGACAAGAACCGTGTTGTTTGTGTATTCCTTCACCTTCCTGTCGTAAATGCAAACTCCGTCAGAAGTCTTAGCAGTCCAGCAGGCTCTTCCGTCACCGGCATAGAACGTTTCGTGAGGCTCGCCCCATGAAGTTTCACCTTTCCTTCTAATCCAAAGATATTTGTCGTCAAGGTTGCCTGACAGCCAGTTGAAACATCTTGTTGCACCTTCGCCGTCGTCAGTTGCCTGTATACCGAAAGAGCACGTCAGGGTTGAAGGACGGTTTGGATCGAGGTTGGTCTTGTCATAGAAAAGGTTCTTGCCTTCGAAAGACGCTCTCGGCGTGTATACTGAAATGGAAGGAATGACTTCGCCGTCTTCCTTAGACAGGTCAACGAAGTTCCAATCGTTAGCGTTGTTTCTTGCAGTGATTGCTTTTGTCGCCGGCTTTACGGGATCCATTGCATAGTATTTCTTGAAGAGTCTGGTTGGTTTGAGACCGCCCTGTGCCTTGTAAGCGCCCTTTTCAAATCCGTCCACGGTACTTGTTCCATCGATACCAACGAGGTCTACATAACCAATAGCGTTGCTTTTAACGGCACCCTTACCGGAACCGTCAAATGGATTCGCTTCTGAGTATGCGTCCAGATTGAACGTAAGATAGAACTTACAAGATATCTTGTTCTCGAACTTGATAGGGGCACCGTCAATGAGCCATTCCATATCATATTTGTCAACCACGATTTTTGTCGTAGGTGAGTCAATCATTGAGCACTGTGCACCCCTGATAAGGAACGTTGAACCGGCTTTGATAATGCCTTTCAGCGGAAGTACTTTCCAGTCTGTGCTGTTAATGGTGTATTGGAGTGACAGGCCAGAAAGGTTAATGTCGCCCTTTGTCAGGTTCGACAGTTCAACGAAGTTGTGTGAGCAGTAGCCTACGGTATGTTCGTTTGCTTCCTGTCCACCGCAATAGATTTCGTTGATATAGAGTTTAGTCTCGCCGTTGAATTTAACCAAACCGGCGCTAGTGGGTTTTGTACCGGGAGGTACGCTCTCAACACTTGGAACCGTGTAGAGATTTCCCTTGTTGTCAACTTTGAGGATATAGTCTGTTCCGTCAGGAGAAGTGACGTGTGAAACTATATCGCTGATGTTAAGATCAAAATCTTCTGCCTGAAGGTTTCCGGATTTAACCCTAATTCCTTTAATTTGTCTATTTGCCATATCTGTTTTGTTAGTTTATGCAGTTATTTGTAGTATTCCGTCAGAGGTTACGGTTGCGTTAAGGAGCAAAATTCCGTTCTCATCGACGTTGGTTTCCCCTGTTATAATGAGTTCGCCATCTTCGTCTACGCTTGCTCCCGAACTGTCACCCGGCGTGTCTCCGCCATCGCCGCCGCCACCGCCGCCACCTTCTGACTTGTGGTCTTCGAGATACAAGATTCCTTCGTCTGTGACTGAGCCTCCTACGTTTATGACGAGGAAGCCGTTTTCATCAACATAAATACCGTTTTCGTCGCTTGTTGTAATGCTTAACGTGCCGTTTTCATCAACAACAAACGTTGTATCTATCGTTACGGATGTGGTGTCACCGGAAGTTGAACCCGTATCAGGTATGATAGGATCTTCATCTCCACTGCCACCGCTTATCTTGAACAATGCAACCCTGCCGTCCGCCATTTCGCCCTTTATGTAAAGGGCACACTCGCTTATGCACCATATCGGTTCGTTGACGCACAGATAGTTCACGTTATCCAACAGTATCTGCTTGTTCTTAACCGATTTCAGGATAAGGTGCTTTACGTTCGGCTCTGCGTATGTCTCATATCCCGGTTTTTCGTTATATTGGAAATCGAGAAGATACGGCTTTTCCATTGAGAAACCGTCTTCGCCATTTATAACGGCAACTATCGTAGTGGTT
The DNA here is from genome assembly GCA_017961765.1 of Paludibacteraceae bacterium. Classification (GTDB taxonomy): domain Bacteria; phylum Bacteroidota; class Bacteroidia; order Bacteroidales; family Paludibacteraceae; genus RGIG10190. The sequence continues at coordinate 26,869 of JAGCWQ010000115.1, forward strand.
CCGCTTTTCAGGCCAACCAATATCTGTTTTTCCTCTTCGTATTTGACTTCGCTTCCGTGCTGTATTGATAGTGTCACGGAACCGTCGTTAGGAATAAGTTCTTTTCCTACGTTGTAAAGCCTAAGTTTCAGGAAATAGTTCTGATTAAGATAAAGGCTTGCTTCCGCACCCGAGAATCGTGACAACGGTGAGTTTGCTATGTAGACTTCGAAAGAGTCGATAACCAGATCTTCCGTTGCATAGTCTGTATAGTCTATGCCGTCCGGCGGTATTTCAGGCGTGTTTTCGTTTTCTAATGCGTATTTTTCGCTGTTTAGAATGATATCACCGCCGGCAATGGTGCTTGACAGTGCGTAATCATGCCTGTTTACCGTCTCTTCGAGTTTTTTTATTGTGGCTTTCAGCGTTTGAACCTCCTCTTTAAGGTTCTCAGTGCTCTCGCCATCGTCCTCATCGGCATCTTCCGTTATCCAAAGGACTTTCTTGTCAACAGGCTCCGCATCGCTTGCTACAATTTTCAGCGTTTCGCTTTCTTCAATGGAGACATACAGTTTTGCTACGCCGTTAGTTTTTTTGACTACGGCAGTCGTATACATCTGCTCTCCATTGGAGCCCTTATATTCTATCGCTATTTCCTCTCCGTCAAAGAATTTGTCGATGTTTTCGACGTCGTTTATATGGTTTTCAACCAACGCAATCGCAACCGATTTTCTTTGATGTGTCTGAAACCTTGGTAGTTGCAAATATTTTTTATCCTGATCCATTGGTTCTTATTTGAGTTTTGCTTCAAGCGCTGAAATTCGCTCGTTAAGTTTGTCAATTGCGGCAAGTGCTATTATGCTGAGTTTTTCGTAAGAAACACTCTTGAATCCGTCCTTATCCTCCGATACGATTTCAGGATATATCTTTTCCAATTCCTGTGCTGACGTACCGATGTTTTTCTTTGAAACGTTTCCGTATCCTTCTTTCCAATAGAAGAATTTTTTAGGCAGCATTGACAGTTTCCCGAAATCAACAGGTATGTCTTCGACGAAATCTTTCGCACGTTCATCTGAACCTTCATACAGTTCGTTGTCAATGAAGTAAGAGCGAGAAACGTAGAAATGCCCGTTCCAACCGTCTGTTTGAGAATCTTTACCTATAATGTATATTGAGCTGGTTCTTCCTGAATGGCTTGAACTAAGTCCGCTCACTGCCTGAAGGGTTACCAACGTTCCGCCTGAGCCAACAACGCCAGCGGCGCCTATTGAACCTTGTAGTCCTGCGGTTCCTTGTGGGCCGTTCAAGCCCATTGCACCTTGAGAGCCTCTTTCGCCAATTACGCCCCTGCTGCCTACGTCACCTTGCACGCCTGAAACACCCTGAACGCCGGTTGTGCCCCTAGCGCCAATTTCGCCCCTATCGCCTCTGCTGCCTTGTGTACCAGCAGTACCTTGAACGCCCCTTGTACCTCTGGCGCCTCTATCGCCTATATCACCTTTATCGCCCTGCGTGCCGACAGTACCTTGAACGCCCCTTGTACCTCTGGCGCCTCTATCGCCCCTATCGCCTCTGTCGCCCTGTACGCCGTCGGTACCTTGAACACCGATTACGCCTCTGGCGCCTCTATCACCCCTTACGCCTCTGTCGCCCTGTGCACCAACAGTGCCTTGAATGCCGACTACGCCCCTAGCGCCTCCGTCACCCCTTGCACCTCTGTCACCTTGCGGACCCCTATCACCTTGCACGCCCGCTATACCTTTATCGCCCTGTGCACCTCTTGCGCCAATAATGGAAGAGTTAGTGCCTCTTGCACCTTGAACACCCCTTACACCTCTGTCGCCTTGTGCACCGGTTGCGCCTAACACTCCTTGAACGCCGATAGCACCTCTTGCACCTTGAGCACCTGCGGCACCCTTGTTTCCTTGCACGCCGGCTGCGCCTTGTACACCGCTTGCAGCACCTCTTGCACCTTGAGCACCTGCGGCACCCTTGTTTCCTTGTGCACCTGCGGCACCCATATTTCCCTGCTGTCCTGCGGCGCCTTGAACGCCAACTATGCCCCTGTCACCCTGAACGCCGTTGACGCCTCTGTTACCCTGCGGTCCGATAGCACCTTCGCTTCCCTGAGAGCCTGCTACGCCAATTGGACCGGTTGCACCTGCGGCGCCTTGAACGCCGTTCACTGCACCACGAGCGCCCTGATGTCCAACCACGCCAATAGGACCCTGCTGTCCTGCGGCACCCTGTGGTCCAAAAATGCCTCTGTCGCCTTGTACGCCTACTACACCTCTGTTACCCTGCGGTCCGGTTACACCGTTGCCGCCTTGTGCACCTGCGGCACCTATTGAACCTGGCACGCCTGCGTTTCCTTGAACGCCGTTCACTGCACCGCGAGGGCCCTGTGTACCTGCGGCGCCTATCGGGCCCTGTTGTCCTGCGGCACCCTGTACGCCTATTGCGCCTCTGCCTCCCTGTACGCCGGCGTTTCCAGCAAATCCCTGCGGTCCGGTTACGCCGTTGCCACCTTGTGCACCTGCGGCACCGATTGAGCCGGTTACACCCGCATTTCCTTGAACGCCGTTCACAGCACCACGAGGACCCTGCGTACCTGCGGCGCCTATCGGGCCCTGCTGTCCTGCGGCACCCTGAACACCGATTGCACCTCTACCGCCCTGTACGCCAGTGTTTCCCGCAAGTCCCTGCGGTCCGGTTACACCGTTGCTACCTTGTGCACCTGCGGCACCTATTGAGCCGGTTACACCTGCGTTTCCTTGAACGCCGTTCACTGCACCGCGAGGGCCCTGTGTACCTGCGG